>NZ_JALIHH010000221.1:0-912 GCF_022869435.1 Aeromonas sp. LsrichE-8G | reverse complement strand
CGAGATTGCGGGCCACGTGGGCCCAGCACAGTTGCCGCTGGTCGGCGTCGATAAACCGGTAGCCGGCGTACTGGTCGGTCACCAGCACCCCGTCAAACTCGGCGCCCAGCAGCCGCTTGGCCGCCTCCTGACCACGGCCATAGGCCGTCATGAAGCAGACGGCTATCTTGCTCAGCGCCAGCCACATCCAGCGGCGCTCTCCACCCCGCTGATGCCGGGTCTCATCGGCATGAACGTGGGTGGCCGTCTGCACCTGCTGCTTGATGGCCTGGTAGGTCGGGGTGAGCATGGCACTCACCCGCCCCTGCGCCTCACTGATGGCGCCCCGGCTAAAACTCAGGCCGAAATGCTGTTTGAGCTGCTGCTGTATCTGGCTGACGCTCTGGTGAAACTGGCCGCTTTGCAGCGCGATGTAGCTGAGCAGATTGGCCCCCATCTGGCTGCTGCTGACGTTGTCTGGCAGTGCGGCCTGGGTCGTGCCGATACACCGTGAGCAGGTCGCACGATACAGTTGGTGTTCGGTGACGAGATAGCTCACCTCGGGCAGCTCGAACACCTGATGAACCTGATAGGGTTTGGCATGGGCCACCATGTCCCCGCCACAGCAAGCGCAATCGGCGGCAGGGTAATGCGGGACCAGGGTCAGGCGGGCATCAAGCGGATGCCGCTCGCGGCGATGTCCCTTGTGACCGGGCTGCGCCCCCCGTTGCTTGCCGGACGCCGGACGCTTGCGGGCCGGCGGCGGTGCACCGGGGCCGTCGCTGGAAGGCGGCTTGGAGGAGTTGCCGCTGTGCTGATTGAGGCGGTCCTCCAGCTCGGCGATGCGGTCGAGGAGCTTATAAATCAGCTCGTTGGCCTGCTCCAGAGTGGTGGGCATTCCCGCGGAATGCATGGTGTTTTTGCTCATGGGGG
>NZ_JALIHH010000220.1:0-365 GCF_022869435.1 Aeromonas sp. LsrichE-8G | reverse complement strand
GCAGCCCACTGTTTAAGACGCCCTGGGGTCCAGCGTTGCTGCTTGCTGTGACGTTCCGGCATGTGCTCAGGGAGCGTGCTCATCCCCGGGATGGTTTTACGTGGATGGCTCGCGACCAGCTGTTGCTGGTGATAGACCTGAAGCAGTGTGTCGCCTGCATGGAGCTCCAGTTGCTGACCCACATACTGGTGTGGCACCGAGTAATGGTGCTGCTCATAGCTGACGTGATAGTCGATGTTGACCTTGACCGTTTTGATGGCGACATAGCGATAGGGATGCACCGGCAGTGGTCCCAGTGCCGGGCGGTCCAACTGCTCAAATGCGTCACGTCGGTTACCGGGCAGTTGCTTGAACGGACGCTCGTT
>NZ_JALIHH010000021.1:0-40454 GCF_022869435.1 Aeromonas sp. LsrichE-8G | reverse complement strand
TAAGAAGTTGCTTGAGGTACTGGGTTGCATTGATAATAGTCATGGCTTCGGGCGTGTCGGTTTTTTTTGCGATTAAATCAGATCACAAACGAAGCCTTTTTTCTATCTATTTCAATTGGTTGTAGCTAAAGATCCTGTACATGATGCCCTGATAGTTGAGATCCGAGATGTCGGAGATGCGGTTGAGGTTGGTGGCGATGTCGGCGCTGGTGGCCTGCTGCTGCTCGGCGGCGGAGGCTATCTGGCTGGACATGTCGCTGATGAGCACCACGATGCCCTGTACCTCTTCCATGGCGTTGTTGGCCTGGGAGCTCTGATCCACGCAACTGTCCATCTCGCGGGAGCACTCCTGCATCACGTTGACTGCCCGGGCGACGCCTTGCTGCAGGTTCTCGATCATGGTCTGGATTTCGCTGGTGGACTGGGCGGTGCGGCCAGCCAGGTTGCGCACCTCGTCGGCCACCACCGCAAACCCGCGTCCCTGCTCGCCGGCGCGGGCCGCCTCGATGGCGGCGTTGAGGGCCAGCAGGTTGGTCTGCTCGGCGATGCCGCGGATGACGTCGAGGATGTTGCCAATCTGGCCGCTCATGGCGCTCACGTCGCCAATCACCTTGCCGGTCTGCTGCAGCTTGCCCGCGAGCTGGTGGGTGGTGGTGATGTTGCCTGCCATCACTTTGCGCCCCATCTCGGAGGCTTTCTCCACATCCTGCACCCGCTCCAGGGTCTGGTTGGCGGCCTGGGCCACCTCCCGCACCGAGGCCTCCATCTGGGTCATGGCGGCGGCGACCGAGGCGGTCTCCTGACGCTGTTTCTCCAGATCCGCCCGCACCGATTCGGTGGTGTGGCGGTTGTCGTGGGCGGCGCTGTTGAGCTGGGTCGACGCCTGGGAGAGCTGCTTGAGCACATCCCCCATCTGGTGGATCAGCAGGTTGATCTGGCTGGCGAGCTGGCCGAATTCGTTCTGGCTCTTGAAGCCGACGCGCTGGGTCATGTCACCCTGGGTCACCTCGGTCAGCACCCGCAGCAGCTCTTTCAGGGGGCGGCGGATGGCCTTGCCCAGGGTGAAGGCCACCAGGATGGCGACGAAGATGGCGATGGCGATGCTGATCCCCTGGGTCAGGGTACTCTGGGTCTGCACCCGATCGGAGGCCTGGATGCTGGCGTTCATCAGCTGCTGGCTCTGGGCGGTGATCCCCTCCAGCTTGTTCTGGATGCTGAGGATGAGCTGGCTAGCCTGCTTGCTCTGCTCGCGCATGGCCTGCTGCTGCTTCATCAGGGCCAGGTATTGGGAGAGCACGCCGTCATTGCCCGTGGTGTCGCGCACGAAGCCATGGACGTAGTGGCCCATGTTGTTGTCGAAGTCCTTGAGCTCCCCCTGGAGATCCTTGATGGTGCTGTTGAAGCCCTCGATCTGCATCTTGTTGCGCTTGAGCGCCGCCTCGATGGGGGCGGGGATGCTCTGGTTGAGGGCATCCATGGTGGAGAGCTCGATGGCGGATAGCTTGGTGGTCAGGGTCTCGGAGAGCATCTTGATGAAGCTGTCGTCGATGGTGACCATCATGTCCCCCAGGTTCTTCTTGAACTGGGGCAGGCTGACCTGGAACTGGCCCTTGGCCTGATTGACCTTGTGCAGCCGGGTGAGCAGGGCCTCGTGTTCGCCGGGCAGGGTCTGGGTCAGTTGCAGGTAGTCATCCACCAGCTTGACGAGGACTGTCATGTCCGCCTGCAATTGGGGATGCACCGCCACCTGCTGCTTGAGGCTGGCGACCATCTTGTCGACCTGGCCCTTGGCCTGTTGCAACTCGGCCACTTCCGCCGGCAGTTGCTTGAGATCCTGCTCGGTCAGCACGTCGGTGAGCCATTTGTTGGCGCTGAGCAGGCTTATCTGGGTCTGGCTGCTGGCGAGTACCAGCGGCATGGACTCCTGGGTCACCTGATCCAGGGCGCCGCTGAGTTCGCTCTGGCCGCGAAAGGTCAGTACCGCACTGGCGACCATGACGGCGACCAGGATGGCAAAGCCCAGATAGACTCTCTGTAGGATCGAGAGGTCTGACATTGTTTGTTTCATTATTGTCCCGCTGTCTGTGCAAAAGTCCCTTGCCTGAGTACCCCGTCCCTTTGATACCCTGCATGCCCCGAAGGGGATGCCGTTGTGGTTCGCGGGACGTCTCCTCGCTATCGGTATTCTTCACAATAACTGAAGCGATTGGGACAACGGCTGTGCCAAATGTCGGCTTGTGTCACACTTGGCGCGTTGCGGCGGCCTGTTTGGGAGCCGCTTGAGCTTTGTATTGAATTTTCTTTTTCCTATAAAGGAGTTACCCATGGCGCAAGAAACCATTTTCAGCAAAATCATCCGCAAGGAGATCCCCGCCGACATCCTTTATCAAGACGATCTGGTGACCGCGTTTCGCGACATCCAGCCCAAGGCTAAGACCCATATCCTGATCATTCCCAACGTGCTCATCCCCACCGTCAACGATGTGGAGCCGGATCACGAGCTGGCGCTGGGCCGGATGTTCACCGTGGCCCGCAAGCTCGCCAGCGACGCGGGCATCGCCGAGGACGGCTACCGCCTCATCATGAACTGCAACCGCCACGGCGGGCAGGAGGTCTATCACATCCACCTGCACCTGGTCGGTGGCGAGCCCCTGGGACCCCTGCTGAGCCTGTGATGCGCCTCGTCCCGTCGACCGGCCTGCTGTTGGCCGGTCTGCTGCTGGGAGGCTGTGCCTCCCAGTGGAAAGACATGTTCGTCTCCTACTCGGATCAGATGGTGCCTCTGCGCAACCAGCTGCTGCTGGGCCATGCCGCCGAAGCCCTGCCCGAGGTGCGCGAATCGACCCCGGGGGACGACACCTTCGTGCTCGACCAGCTGGAGAAGGGGCGCATCGCCTGGCTGGCGGGTCAGGACGGCCCCAGCAAGCAGGCCTTTGCCACCGCCGACAGCCGGCTTGCGTGGGAAGACAATCAGGCCGAGTACCGCCTGAGCCAGGGACTGGCCCAGGCGGGCAGCCTGCTCACCAACGATCAGACCCTGGCTTACCAGGCGCCCGATTACGAGCGCACCATGCTGCACCACTATCTGGCGCTCAACTACTTGCAGCGCGGGGATGCCGACGGCGCCCTGGTAGAGGTGCGCCGTGCCAACCAGGTGCAGGAGCAGGCCCTTAAACGGCGGGCCGACGAGGTGCGCAAGGCCGCGCAGGAGGGGGAGCAGGAGGACGAAGCCGGGGAGATGCGCCAGCTGATGTCGCGCGGCGCCCCCGAGCTCGATCGCCTGATAGGCCAGGTGAAAAACGGTTTCCAGAACGCCTACACCTTCTATTTCTCCGGCGTGCTCTACGAGGCGGCCGGGGATCTCAACGATGCCTGGGTCGATTACCAGCGCGGCTACCAGATAGCGCCGGACAACCAGAGCCTGCAGGATGCCTTGCTGCGCCTGGCCCGGCTTCGCGGCTCTCCCGAGGAGCTCAAGGAGACCGAGCAACGGATGGGCCGCAAGGCGCCGCCCTTGGCCAAGGATCAGGGCCAGCTGGTGGTGCTGTTTGAAGATGGCCTCATCCCGGCGCGCCGTGAGCTCTTCCTACCGCTGCCCATCTCCACCTCCAGCGGCGATTTTCGTACCTTTACCGTGGCGGTGCCCTATTACGACAATCGGGCCAGCGACGGCGCCCCGCTCACCCTGTCGGTGGGCAAGGGGGTGGCGCAGACCAGCGAGCTGGTGAGGCTGGAGGCGTTGGCGGCCAAGGATCTGCAGGAGCGGCTGCCTGGCATGCTGACCCGGCAGGCCCTGCGGCTGGTGGCCAAGGAGCAGGTGCGGCGCACCGCCGCCAAGGAGGGGGGGGATGTGGGCAACATCCTGGTGGGGATCTTCAACACCCTCTCGGAGCGGGCGGATACCCGCAGCTGGCTGACGCTGCCCGCCAAGGCCTCGAGCTGGCAGGGGATGGTCCCGGCCGGGAACGTCACCCTGACCCTGGGGGCGGGCAGCGCCATGCGTACCCTGCCACTCAGCGTCCACGCCGGGCGCACCACCCTGGTGTGGGTACAGCGCCTGGGGAGCGGGCTCACGACCCGGGTGATGCCCCTCTAGGGGGAACCGGATATGGCAACTCAGATGAATGACCGGTCGGGCCGACGGCCACCGGCAAGGAGAGCAAGATGAAAGCACAAGGGTTGGCCCTGGGCCTGGTTCTGCTGCTGGCGGGCTGTGCCACCAATACTTCCGGCGTGGCGCTCTATGGCGCGGCCGGTGCGGCGGCGGTGGCCGAGCAGCATCAAAACGTCAACGTCACCCTGACCGAACTCAGCCGGCGCCAGCAGAACGGCCTGTTGCAGGTCAACGTGGCGGCGGCCAGCACCCAGCGTGGTGACAACAGGCTGCAATATCTCTTCTACTGGTATGACGACGCGGGGCAGGAGGTGGCCAGCGATGGCCGCGGCTGGACCCCCCTCAAGTTGCATGGCTACCAGACCCGCACCCTGTCCGCCCTGGCGCCGAGCCCGGCCGCCCGGGGTTACCGGATTTACGTTCGCGAAGTGATGGAGGAATCCTACTGATGAAAATGAATCATGCCCTGCTGATCCTGACCGGCGCCCTGCTGCTGGGCGGCTGCTCCAGCACCACCGTCAGCTATGGCGATCCCACCGAGACCGAGACGGTGACCGTCGATTACGGCTCCTCCGACTTGCAGGCCATCGCCGACAAGATGGCGGATTCCATGCTGGCGTCCCCGGCCACCAGCGAGATCACCGCCGGGGGCCGCCCGGTGATGTTCATGGACTCCATCCGCAACAAGACCTCGGAGCACATCGACACCGAGGCCATCACCGACACTATCCGCACCAAGCTGCTGCGCTCGGGCAAGTTCCGCTTCGTGGACATGAGCAAGGTGGCGGCGGTCAAGCAGCAGCTCGAATACCAGCAGGGCAGCGGCATGGTGGATCCCGCCACCATGGTGCGGCTCGGCAAGCAGACCGGTGCCCGCTACATGGTCTATGGCAACCTCGCCAGCATCGTCAAGGACAACGGCAAGGTGAAGGACGTCTACTACCAGATGACCATGAACCTGATGGATGTGGAGAACGGCGAACTGCTGTGGGCCGATCAGAAAGAGATCCGCAAACAGGCCAAGAAGTCCACCTTTGGCTGGTGAGGACCCGCGGGGGCAGGGGGATCTGGCGGAGCTGGCGCTCCTCGCCAGCCTGCCGGCGCCCTGGGATCAGGGGCGCCTTGAGCCGCTGGGCCAGGGCCTGACCAACGGCAACTACCGGCTCTGTCTCCCCACTGGCGAGCAGGCCTTCCTGCGCCGCGGTCATCCGGATCCGGTGCGCCTTGGCATCGACCGGGCCACCGAGTGGCAGCTCTACCAGGGGGCGGTGGGGCAGGGGCTGGCGTTGCCCTGTCATCACGGCGATCCCGCCACCGGCCTGATGCTGCTGGCGTGGTGCGACGAACCCAACTGGGCCGAGCAGGCGCCGCCTCTCGCCGCGCAGCCCCGCCTGATGGCGGATGTGCTGGTGCGGCTGCACCGCCTGCCGGTGCCGACCGTGGTGATGGCGGTGCGGGCCCACAGCGGCGGGTATCGGCAGCGTCTGGCCCATATCCCTCCCTGGCTGCCCACCCTGGAGCGGGCCCTGCTCGCGAGCCGGGAGCCGGACGACTGCTGGCTCCCTTGCCATCACGATCTCAATCCGGCTAACTTGTTGGGGGCGCGGCCCTGGGTCATCGACTGGGAGTACGGCGCCGCCGGTCATCCTGGGTTCGAGGTCGCCAGCATTCAGCGCACCCACGGCTGGAGCGAAGAGCAGCGGTGCCAGTTGGAGAGCTGCTATCTTGAAGCCATGGACGGGGCAGCGACGGGGCTGGGGCCCCGGGGATTCCAGGCCGATGCCTTCCTGCCCTGGGTCGATTACATCGGCCTGCTGTGGGCGCTGCTGATGGCCGAACAGCAACCCGGGCCCGAGTATCAGGCCCTGATCGACATCAACCGCCAGCGCCTGGAGTGATGCCCGGCAACGGCCCGCGCGACGCGTGTATTCAATGAATGGGAGGCATGCATGGTGACCACATTCTCATGGCGTCAACCGCGTAGCTGGAGCCTGCTGCTGCTCTGCCTGCTGCTGACGGGTTGCGCCACCCGGGTGATCTACTACTGGCTCGACTCGGCCATCGTCTGGCAACTGGACGACTACTTCTCCCTGGACCGCAGCCAGAAGAAGCTGCTGGACCAGGAGGTGAAGGGGCTGATGGCCTGGCACCGGCAGCATGAGCTGCCCATCTATGCCCGGGATCTCGACGCCCTGGCCAAGGCGGTGGCCAGCCCCATGAGCCCTGCCCAGGTGACCCTGCATCTGGACAGAACCCAGGCGAGCCTGACCCGTACCCTGGAGAACGCCATTCCCCGCACGGTGCGCCTCGCCAAGACCCTGACCGACGAGCAGGTGGCTCGCTTCATGGCCGATCGGGTGACGCGCCAGCAGGAGCGTCAGCACGATTTTGCCACCCAGTCGAAGGCCGAGATGATCAAGGGCTTTCGGGAGAAGATGAACGAGCGCCTGGTGTTCTGGATTGGCAAGGTGAAGCCGGCCCAGGAGCCCCTCATCACGCAGTGGGCCGAGTGGCAATACGAGATGATGGCCCCCTGGCTCGACTTTCAGGAGGCCTGGACCAAGGAGCTGGATCGGCTGATGAAACAGCGCCAGAGCCCGGATTTCGGCCAGGAGCTGACCCGCTTGCTCCAGCAGGGGGACGGCCTGATGGATGGCCGCTTCACCGGCTACACGGACCAGTCCCGCCAGCGCACCATCCAGTGGCTGAGTGATCTCAGCCACTCCATGGATCTCTCCCAGCGGGCCCACCTCTACACCCTGCTCAAGGACTATGCCGAGGACTTCGAGGGCATGACCCGCAGCCGCTGAGGACGCGATGAGACAACACAAGGGCGGCGGGCCCCGGGCCTGCCGCCCTTGTTCTTGTGGGGCAGGCTGTGGTAGCTTGCCCTTTCTATTGTGTGGGAATTAACTTTTGAACCTGACCGACAACGTGAAACTGGCGGCGATGACCCTGCTCATCACCCTCGCACTGTTGTTCTCTACCCTCTCGGTGGAGGGGGTCAAGGTACCCGCGTTCCAGCCCTCGGCCCAGCAGGCCCACTCGCTGGCGGAGGGGGCGGCGCCTGCCGACGCAAGCCCGGCGGCCCACGGCGTCAGCGGCAGTGACGATGGCATCGTCAAGTTCGTCGGCTCCCACCAGAATCACCTGCTGCGCCTCGAGCACTCCCTGAGCCGCGATCATCAGCCCGGCAGCGTGGTCTACGAGCTGGTGATGAGCTGGTCCCAGCAGGCGATCCTGCTGCTGCTGTGCGGCCTGCTGTTCTATGCCGCCCTCTTCTACCCGGGGACGAGCTTTCGCGATCACTTCGCCGGCATTCACAGGCGCCGCCTGCAGCGCCGGCATCTGCAGTACCGCTTCGCCCAGAGCTTCCTCGCCTGACCCCGATGGGGTCAGCTTGCCACCTGTTGCCTCATCTTCTCTCTGTTGCTGTTCACTTTTAGTGAACGGCTAGGCTGTCTTGTTTCATTTTTTTGCACGGCGCGACCCCGGTGTCGCCCCTTGCCATCGCCTGACAGAGGCCGATTTCATGAGAAAAAAGAGTCATACCGTGTTGAACCGCATGAACCTGTGGCAGTACGCCCTGTTGCTGCTGATGCTGGTCACGTTCGCGTTCTATTCCCTGCCCACCTTCTTCGGTGAGCAGCCCTCCCTCGGTCTGCACGGCCAGTCGCGCCTGAGCGACGCGCAGCGCACCCTGCTGGCCGAGAACCACATCGACCCCCTCAAGCAGATCGCCCAGGGTGGCCGGATAGCGCTGGTGTTCGCCAGCCAGGGGGAGCAGCAACTGGCCAAGCAGTTGCTGGAGCAGCAGGGGCTGGACAGCGCCGCCCTGACCCTGGAGTTCTACTCCAACGCCCCGGCCTGGATCAGCCGGCTCGGCGCCGATCCCATCAAGCTCGGGCTGGACCTGCGCGGTGGCTCCCAGCTGCTGATCGGGGTGGACGTGGATTTTGTCATCGACAACCAGACCAAGAACCTGGTGGATACCCTGCGCACCCGTTTTCGCGAGGCCAACCTGCGCGGCGCCAGCGTGATGCGCACCGCCCAGGGGAGCGTGGCCGTCACCCTGCCCGACGTGACGGGGCAGGAGGCCTGGCTCTCCATCATCAAGGAGAGTGCCGGTACCCGCCAGGATCAGTGGACACTGAGCCGCTCCGGCAATGCACTGACCCTGGTGCTGAGCGACGCCGAGCGCACCTTGCTGGTGAACAACGCCGTGACCCAGAACCTGTCGATCCTGAAAAAGCGGATCAACGAGCTCGGCATCGTCGAGGCCTCGGTGGTGCGTCAGGGGCAGGACGGCATCCGCATCGAGCTGCCGGGGGTGCACAACCCCAAGCAGGCGAAAGAGGTGATCGGCGCCACCGCGTCCCTGGCCTTCTATGAAGCCAAGGCCGACAGCCGCTTCTTCATGGCGGATCGCAGCGGCCAGGCAGTGGGGCTGGCCCGCCAGCCGGTGCTGAGCGGCGAGCACATCGTCGATGCCCGCGCCAACATGGGGGAGATGGGGCAGCCCCAGGTCAACATCGTGCTCGACACCCTGGGGGGGAGCAAGATGAACCAGTTCAGCCGCCAGCACGTGGGCAAGCCCATGGCCACCGTCTTCACCGAGTACAAGACCAACGCCGAAGGCAAGCTGCGCGCCCGAAGCGAGGTGATCAACGTCGCCACCATCCAGACCGCCCTTGGCAACCAGTTCCGCATCACCGGGATTGGCAGCCTGCCCGAGGCCCAGGAGCTTGCCATGCTGCTGCGGGCCGGGGCCCTCACCGCGCCGCTGAAGATCCTGGAGGAGCGCAGCATAGGCCCGACCCTGGGTCTGCAGAACATCGAGGCGGGCTTCACCGCCCTGGCGTTCGGCATGGCGGGCATGATGCTGTTCATGATGGCCTGGTATCGCAAGTTCGGCTGGGTCACCATCACGGCGCTGGTTGCCAACCTGCTGATGCAGGTGGGCATGCTGGCGGTATTGCCGGGGGCCGTGCTGACCCTGCCGGGGATCGCCGGTCTGGTGCTCACCGTCGGCATGGCGGTGGATACCCATGTGCTGATTTTTGAGCGGATCAAGGACCGGCTGCGGGAAGGGGGTTCGTTGGCCAACGCCATCGACTTTGGTTATCGCTCGGCGTTTCGCACCATCTTCGATGCCAACATCACCACCCTCATCTGCGCCGTGGTGCTCTATGCCATCGGTTCCGGGCCGCTGCAGGGCTTCTCCATCACCCTGATCCTGGGGCTCATCTCCAGCATGGTGACCGGCATCTGGGGCACCCGCGCCATCATCAACCCCCTGTGGGGCAACAGCCGCGCCAAGCTGCTGAGGGTATGACCATGAACCGACTTCATCACCATGACGCCGCGCCCGTGAGTCTGCATGACCTGCGCACCGACCGCTTCCTGCCGGGAAGCCTGAACCACCTGACGTCGAGGGAAGAACAATGCTGAGAATGATCCTGGCCATGGGGCTGACCCGCTGGCGCTATATCGGGCTGTGGGCCTCCGTGCTGCTGACCCTGGCCTGCGTGGCCATCCTTGCGACAAAAGGGCTCGCCCTCGGGCTCGATTTCACCGGCGGGATCCTGCTGGAGTTTCGCATCCAGACCCTGAAAGAGGCCCATGAGCTCAATGCTCTGCTGACGGCGCCCCTGGCGGGGGTGGTGGAGCTGCACGGCGCCGGTGTGCCCGGCGAGTGGCTCATCAAGCTGCCCCCCCACGCGCTGCCCTGGGCGGCGGAGGATCTGGCGACCATGCTGGGGCAGCAACTCGCCTTGCCGGTGGAGCTCTTGCGCACCACCATCGTCGGGCCCCAGGTGGGCGCAGAGCTGTTCCAGCAGGGGATGCTGGCGGTGCTGGTGGCCTCGCTCGCCATCTCCGCCTACCTGGCGGTGCGCTTCGAGTGGCGCCAAGCCATCGGCATCCTGGTGTCGGTACTGCACGACGGTCTGGTGGCCATCGGGCTGCTCGCGCTCTTTGACATCGAGTTCGACCTCAACGTCATCGCGGGCCTGATGGCGGTGATAGGCTACTCCCTCAACGACAGCATCGTCATCTCGGACCGGTTGCGGGACTTGCTGGGGTCTCGTACCCGCATGGGGATCCACGAGTGCTCGGACGTGGCCATCAAGGCCACCTTCAGCCGCACCATGATCACTTCGGGCACCACCCTCTTCACCGTGGGGGCCCTGCTCCTGTTCGGTGGCGACGCCCTCTACGGCTTCTCCTTCACCCTGTTCGCCGGCATCCTGGTGGGGACGCTCTCCTCCATCACGGTGGCCTCCACCGTGCAGGAGCTGCTGGGGCTCTCCCCCCAGGCCTACCAGAAAAAAGAGGAGGAGCTGGCCGAGGCGGCGTGACCGGCGAGCGCCCTGTCACGGGGCTCATGGGCGGCCAGTGCGGCCGCCCCGGGCAAAAAAGGAAGGCGAATGCCTTCCTTTTTCCATTCTGCCAGAGGGGGGCGGCGGTCCCGAAGGCCGGGTTGGGGCGGCGGGTGTGACGCGGCCGAGCAGAAGTTGAAAAGTGTAATGAAATGCATGTTTTAGGCGCTATTTTCGGGGCCCGCATCGGCTACCCTGGCAGGGAGTCTATGGATGGAGTAAGCACTCATGAATATCGCTCGTCGGCTTCAACTCATTGCCCTGCTGGTCATGCTGGCCCTGGGGTGTCTCAGCTGGTTCAGTATCAGCAGACTCTCCTCCGCCCATGCGGATCTCAGCTATGTAACAGACAACACAGTCCCCAGCATTTCCACGATCAAGGAGATACAAACAGACTTCTACGCCCTGCATTCATTGATCCAGGCGCACGTGCTCAACACCGACGACGGCAAGATGAGTCAGATAGAGCAGAGCATTGCATCCCTTCACACCAAGATGGACGCCCTGCTGAGCCAGTATGAAAGCGGGATGATCTCCAATGAGGAGGACAGGCAGCTCGTCGCCGATGATCGGCGCCTGGTTGCCCAGTACGGCAAGGCCTCTGAAGACGTCCTGCGCCTGTCCCGCGAGAACAAGAATGTGGAGGCCAGAGAGGCGATCGACAAGGAGCTTGCCCCCTTGTTTGAGCAGCTTTCCCAGGCCATCGACAAGCACGTCCACTTCAACATCCAGCAAGGTGACGCCGTCAAGCTGCGAGGCGAGCAGAATGCCGATAGCAGCATGCAGGCCCTGTTGTTCATCTCGGTGGGCGCGGGTGCCCTCACGCTGGTGCTCTTTCTCTGGCTGTTCAGGCAGGTCGTCAATCCCCTCCGTCTGGCCATGGCGACCCTGTCCGAGATCCAGCGCGACCTGAACTTCACCCTGCGGGCCAATGTGAGCCAGCAGGACGAGATCGGCCAGACGCTGACGGCGGTCAACCGCCTGCTGGACACCTTGCAGCAGACCTTCACCGAGTTCTCAGTGGGCAGCCTGCAGATCAAGAGCACGGCAGAGTCCCTCTCCCAGGCGGCCCAGCACATGGCGGAGTCGGCGAGTCAGGCCAATGACGCCACCAGCCTTATCGCCGCCGGGGTGGAGGAGATGAGCGTGAGCATCACGGACATCTCCCAGCGCACCCAGGAGACCAGCCGCATCACCAATGAATCCGGCAAGCTCGCCAGTGACGGCGGGGCCACCATAGAGCGCACTGTGCTCGCCATCAACGACATCGCCGACGCCATTCGTCAGGCCTCCCGCGATGTGACGGCGCTGGGGGAGGGGATCTCCCGCATCGGTGGGGTGGTGAACGTCATCAACGATGTGGCGGGGCAGACCAACCTGCTGGCGCTCAACGCCGCCATCGAGGCGGCGCGGGCCGGTGAGCAGGGACGCGGCTTTGCGGTGGTCGCCGACGAGGTGCGCAAGCTGGCGGAGCGGACGGCCCAGTCGACCCAGGAGATCTCAAGGACGGTGGAGGCTATCCAGCAAGGGTCCGAGGCCACGGTGGCCAGAATGGTCCTGGTGGAGGAGAAGGTGGCGCAAGGGGTGGCCATGGCGACGGAAAGCGGGGCCATCATCACCCAGATCCGCCAGGCCTCCCATCGCGTCATGGATCAGGTCGGCGAGATCACCCTGGCCATCCGCGAGCAGACCTCGGCGGCGGAATCCATCGCCCTCCAGGTCGAGCAGATAGCCCAGGTGGTGCAGCAGACCAGCAGCACGGCGGAGGAGACCTCCGCCGCCGCAGAGGAGCTGAACGTGACCACGGAGAATATCCACCAGCAGATCTCCCGCTATCGCATCCAGTGAGGTGCGGATCGGTTGTTCTCTCCCCGCCATGCCCATGGCGGGGATTTTTTTATGTCAGAACCCCGAACCGGGCTGTTGCAGGAAGGCGGCCTCTTCCTCCGTGCTCGCCCTGCCCAGGATGGCGTTGCGGTGGGGGAAGCGGCCAAAGCGATCGACGATCACCTGGTGGCGGCGGGCAAAGTCGGCAAAGCCTTCGAAGGTGGTCCGGGCCGGGTCTGTGGCCTGCTCGTCGGCCAGGGCCTCGAACAGGGCGACGCTTCTGGCCTGCTGCTCTTTGGACTCCGCGTGCTCGAGGGGCAGATAGAAGAAGACCCGGGCCAGCGGCGAGAGCCCCTTGTCGACCCCGAGGGTGAGCCCCTTGAGGCACAGCGCCCTGGCCTTGTCGTCCTGGGCGAAGGCGGCGGGGGTGTGGCGGTGAAGGTTTCGCGGCAGCTGGTCCAGCAGCAGGATGAGGGCCAGGCGCCCTGCGGGATCGTCCTCCCAACGGGCGAGCTCGCCCGCTGCGGCACGGGCCGCCAGTTCGCCGAAGCGTGAGGCCAGCAGGACATCGGTCTCGCTGCTCTTGCCCCACCAGAGGGGGGGCTGACGGGCGGCACGGGGAGCGTCGTCTGCGTCATCGCCAAACCAGAAATCGAGCAGAGGTTGCCAGGGTTGCATGGGAACTCCTTGGGCCGGTGGCCGTGAGGTGAAAACGGAGCAGGGGATCTGCCATGGGGGGCTGCCGCCGTGGCGGCTTCCCGTTACACTGTGCCATCTTTTGCCCCAAAGGGTGATCCCCGGATGGGCCCGTGGTCCCCTGACCCCCTCATCACCCTGACCGGGGCAGCCCGGATGTGTCCCACTCAATAGAAGGAATGCCAGATATGGCCGGAGCCAGTTTGTTGACCCTGCTCGATGATATTGCCAGCGTGCTCGATGATGTCGCCCTGATGACCAAGGTGGCGGCGAAGAAGACGGCCGGGGTGCTGGGGGACGATCTCGCCCTCAATGCAGAGCAAGTCTCCGGGGTGCGGGCCGAGCGTGAGCTGCCGGTGGTGTGGGCGGTGGCCAAGGGGTCGTTTCGCAACAAGCTCATCCTGGTGCCTGCCGCCATCGCCATCAGTGCTCTTATCCCCTGGCTCATCACCCCGCTCCTGATGCTGGGGGGGGCCTACCTCTGTTTCGAGGGGGCGGAGAAGCTGGTCCACAAGTTCCTGCCCCACGAGGAAGAGGCGCATCAGGCGGCGCCGGTGCCCGAGGATCTGGAGGCCTATGAGCGCCAGAAGGTAAAGGGGGCCATTCGCACCGATTTCATCCTCTCGGCGGAGATCATCGTCATCGCCCTCGGCACCGTGCAGGGGTCGAGCCTGGGCCTGCAGATCGCCGTGGTGGCGGGCATCGCCCTGCTGATGACCGTCGGGGTCTATGGCCTGGTGGGGCTCATCGTCAAGCTCGACGACATCGGTCTGCACCTGCTGCAAAAGCCCGATGGCGGCGCCGTGCGCCGGGCGGTGGGGCAGGGGCTGCTGGTGACGGCGCCCCGTCTGATGCACCTGCTTGCCCTGGTGGGCACCATCGCCATGTTCATGGTCGGCGGCGGCATTCTGGTCCATGGCTGGCCCTTCCTCCATCATCTCATCGAAGGGACGGCGGACACGGTGGCCGCCCTGCCCGGGGTCGGCGGGGTACTGGCCGTGGTGACGCCCACCCTGCTGAGCGCCTTGGCCGGCGTGGTGGCAGGGCTGGTGCTGGTGGTGGCCATGACCCTGGTGAGCAAGCTTCAGCCCGCCAAATAGGTCGCTTGTCGGGGGAGGGCCGACAGGGGCCGTCGCACCCGGGGGCGCTCTTCTGCCGGTTGCCTCGAATGGGGGCTAGGCAAGTGCCTGGCCCCCTTCGTACTATCCGGTTTCACCCGCCCGCAGAGGCGGGGTGACCCGATATGGACGCAAACAGACAAGGACAACCATGAAACCACCCGTTTGGCGAGATGATCACATCTATGCCGCCCCCGACGATCCTGCCATCGAGGCCGCCTTCCAGGAGGCTGCCCGCGCCCTCACCCGGCTTGACGCCCTCCTGGCGGACCTGCCGGATCCCGCCCATCCCGTTGCGGATGCCAATGCCCTGCGCCACCTGCTGCGGGCCATCCGCCGCGAGGCCAACGGGGTGAAGAGCCTGGCCTGGAACAGTCAGGTCTATGGTTACAACCGGCTGAGCCAGAACGGGCGCGACGAGGAGGCCCGGGTACTGCTCTCCCGGGGCCAGCAGCTGGAGGCGACCCTGGCCCAGCGCAGCAAGCCGGTGGACCTGTTCTGGGTTCGCGCCCCCAAGTCACTGGTGCGCACCCTGCTGCAAGATCCCGAACTCTTCGAGCTGGCCTACCACATCCATCACGACAGAGCGCAGCAGGATCAGTGGCTTTCGCTCGAGAGCGAGCAGCTCATCGAGGGGTTGGCGGTAGACGGCCTGCAGGGGTGGGGGGATCTCTATGACAACCTGGTGGGGCGGCTGCTGCCGGTGGTGGAGGGGGTGCCCATGGGGCTTGCCCAGGCGGACAACCTGCTCGCCCACCCGGACAGGGCGCGGCGCGCCAGTGCCTGGCACGCCATCCAGGGCGCCTGGGAGGCGGAGCAGGAGACGGTGACCGCCATTCTCAACGCCATCAACGGCTGGCGCAACGAGCTCGGCCGCCAGCGTGGCAAGGGGCGCAGGCTGGATGCCCTCGAGGTCACCTGCCATCAGGAGCACATCACGGGCGCGACCCTGGAGACCCTGATGGCGGCGGCCGGGGAGCACAGGGAGCTCGGGCGCCGCGCCTTGAGGGCCATGGCCTGTGCCCAGCAGATCACCGACTTCGCCCCCTGGGATCTCTTTGCCCCGGCGCCCCAGGCCGTGCACGGCAAGTTCGGCTTCGAGCAGGCGCTGAATCTGGTGATGGAGGCCTTTGCCGCCTTCGATCCCGAGATGGGGGCGTTTGTCCGCATGATGGCCGACAAGGGGTGGATTGATGCCGCCCCGAGCGAGCACAGGCGAAGTGGCGCCTATTGCACCGAGTATGCCGATCCGCCCGAGCCAAGGGTCTTCCTCACCTTCGAGGGGACCATGGACAACGTCATCACCCTGGCCCATGAGCTCGGCCACGCCTGGCACAGCTGGTTGCTGCGGGATCTTCCCTTCGAACAGCGGGGCTACCCCAAGACGCTGGCGGAGACCGCCTCCCTCTTTGCCGAGATCCTGGTGCGCGATGCCCTGCTGGCCGCCACCGACAAGGTGGAGCAGCGCCGGGCCATCGCCTGGCTGGACGGGGAGCGGGCCGCGAGCCTGCTTCTCGACATCCCCGCCCGCTTTGCCTTCGAACGCGCCCTGGTGACGGCGCGGGAGGCGGGTTACGTGGGGGCGAGCCAGATGCGGGAGATGATGAAATCGGCGCAGCAGCAGTGCTATGGTGACGCCCTCAGCCAGTATGACGAGTTGTTCTGGGCCAGCAAGGGTCACTTCTCCATCGCCGAGTCCGGGTTCTACAACTACCCCTATCTGTTTGGCTATCTCTTCAGCCTGGGGCTCTATGCCCAGCATGCGCGGGCCGGGGGCGAGTTTGTGCCCGCCTATCGCGCCCTGCTGCGAGATACCGGCCGCATGAGCGCCGAGGCGCTGGTGGAGAAGCACCTGGGGGTCGACATCCGCGAACCCGGGTTCTGGCAGGAGAGCCTGCGCTATGTGGAAGAGGCGGTGGTGCGCCTCGAGCGGCTGGTGTGATGCCTGCCCGCGAAGGTGGTGGCTCTGGCCACCTGGATTTCACGACGGGCCAGGCCCGTCCCTGACGATGAGCGTTCGATGCAACAACGAGTCTATCCACAGCAGTGGCAAAATGATCACATCTACCCCTCCCTCGACAGCTGTGTCCTCGAGGCGGACATGAGCCTGGCCCGCGCCAGCCTGGCCGAGCTGAGCGGTTTTATCGAGGGACTGGCCCAGGTTCCGCGCACCCCAGGCGCCTTGCAGGACTTCCTCAGGGAGGTACGCCTGCGGGCCCGGCGCATTCGCGACATCGGCTGGAACATCGCCGTGCTGGCCGCCTGCAAGGGGAGCCAGGACGCCCGGGATCCCCTCGCCAAGCAGGTTGCCTCCCGGGCCCGTGCCCTCAATGCGGATCTGTTCAAGACGCTGGCCCCCATCGAAGATCTGATGCTGGGGCTGCCTGCGCCCGAGTTTGAGCGACTGATGGCTGACCCCTTGCTCGGGGAGGAGGGGTACCGGCTGCACCACGAGCGCCGCCTGCAGGATCAGCGGCTGCCGGTGGAGGCGGAGCAACTGGTCATCGGCCTTGGCACCGATGGCCTGCACGCCTGGGGCAACCTCTACAACGATCTGGTGGGCAAGATAAGGCTGGTGATCGCGGGTCGCGAGATGGGGCTGGCGGAGGCGAGCAACCTGCTCTCCAGCCCGGATCGTGCCCTGCGCAAAGAGGCCTTCGATGCCATCAGCGCCGGCTGGGAAGGGGAGCAGGATACGGTGGCGGCCATCCTCAACGCCCTCAACGGCTGGCGCCTGGAGCTCTCGCGCCAGCGCGGCAAACACCGGCGCCTCGATGCCCTGGATCTCTCCTGCCACCAGAGCCACATCGAGCGGGCGACCCTGGATACCCTGATGGCGGAGACCTGGCAGGCCCGTCATCTGGGCCAGCGGGCCCTGGGGCTGATGGCCGGTCATCTCGGCCTCGAGGTGCTGGGGCCGGAGGATCTCTTTGCGCCGCCCCCTGCCGCCAGCCGCCGGGAGATCCCCTTCGAGGAGGCGGTCGACATCATCGTCCAGGCCTTCGCGCGCTTTGACCCCGAGATGGGGGACTTTGCCCGCATGATGGCCGAGCGCGGCTGGATTGATGCCGCCCCCACCCCCAACCGGCGCACCGGGGCCTATTGCACCAAGTTTGCCGAGCCGGTGGAGCCGCGGGTCTTCATCACCTATGCGGGCACCATGGACAACGTCATCACGCTGGCCCACGAGCTCGGTCACGCCTGGCACAACTGGCTCATCCGCGACTTGCCCATGAGCCAGCGCAGCTACCCCATGACGCTCGCGGAGACCGCCTCCATCTTCGCCGAGACCCTGGTGCGCAGCGCCCTCTACGAGCAGGCCCGAAGCGCCGAGGAGCGTCTGGCCATCGCCTGGGCGGATGCCGACGGCGCCGCCACCTTCCTGGTCAACATCCCGGCCCGCTTCGACTTCGAGCGGGCCCTGGTGGCCGAGCGCGAGCAGGGCTATGTGTCGTCGGCCCGGCTCAAGGGGCTCACCGACGAGGCCTGGGGGCGCTGGTACGAGCAGAGCCTTGACCGCTATCACCCCCTGTTCTGGGCCGCCAAAGCGCACTTCTCCATCGCGGGCTTCGGTTTTTACAACTACCCCTACCTCTTTGGCTATCTGTTCAGCCTCGGGGTCTATCAGCAGCTGATGAGCCGCCAGGCCGCAGGGGAGGAGGGGGTGGCGAAGGCCTACCGCGCTCTGCTGCGAGACACAGGTCGCATGAGCGCCGAAGAACTGGTCGAACGGCATTTGGGGCAGGACATTCGAAAACCCGCCTTCTGGCAGGGGAGCCTGGCCCTGGTGGAAGCGGCGGTGGCGCGCTTCGCCCAGTGCGGCAGTTAACCTCGCCAGACCCGGTTTGCGCCATGTCCCGCCGGGGCATGGCGCTGCCACAGCGGCCCCGACGCGCGGTTTGGTGGCCCGAAGGGGCGTGATCCAAAGCAAGAAAGTGGGATGTTTTGGTGGCGCAAGGCCCTGTCGCTGGGGTAGTTTCGATAGAACCGACACAGTTTTTGAGGTCTTGTCCATGATCATCTATCTGCATGGCTTTGATGCCACCAGCCCCGGCAATCATGAAAAAGTGCTGCAGTTGCAGTTTATCGATGATGATGTGCGTTTCGTGCACTACAGCACGGTTCACCCCCGCCACGACATGAGCCACCTGCTCAAGGAAGTGAAGAAGCAGCTCGACATGAGCACGGATCCCAAACCCCTCATCTGCGGCGTGGGCCTGGGTGGCTACTGGAGCGAGCGGATCGGGTTTCTGTGCGGCATCAAGCAGGTGGTCTTCAACCCCAACCTGCACCCGGAAGAGAACATGCAGGGCAAGATCGACAGGCCGGAAGAGTACGAGGACATCGGCACCAAGTGTGTAACCGAATTTCGTAATAAAAATTCAGGAAACTGCCTGTGCATCCTTTCCGTTCAGGATGAAATTCGCGATAATCGGGACACTGAACGTGAATTGAAGAACTATTACGACATCGTATGGGATGAGCGCGAGACCCATAAGTTCAAGAACATCTCGCACCATCTGCAACGGATGAAGGCCTTCAAAGAAGCCTGAGCCATCACGTCAACCGATTTCGTTTTAGGGAGCCAATGGCTCCCTTTCGTTTTGAGGAACCAAGGAAAATCATCATGATGAATATTGTCGTTGTAGGCGGTGGCGCCGGTGGTCTCGAGCTTGCGACCAGCCTGGGCCGCAAGCTGGGCAAGAAGAACAAGGCCAGGATCACCCTGGTGGATCGCAATCGTACCCACCTGTGGAAACCCCTGCTGCACGAAGTGGCCACCGGCTCCATGGATGCGGGCATCGATGCCCTGAGCTACCAGTCCCACGCCAAGAACCACGGCTTCGAATTCCAGCTCGGCAGCCTGACCGACATCAAGCGCGACGAGAAACGCATCGTGCTGGCCCCCATCCACGACGAGAGCGGCGCCCTGGTGGTCAACGAGCGGGAAGTGGCTTACGACATCCTGGTGATGGCCATCGGCTCCGTCTCCAACGACTTCAACACCAAGGGCATCAAGGATCACTGCATCTTCCTGGACAGCCCCTCCCAGGCGCACCGCTTCTACAACAGCATGATGAACCGCTTCCTGCAGTTCGCCACCGAATACCAGCCCGGTGACAAGGTGAAGATCGCCATCGTTGGCGGCGGCGCCACCGGCGTCGAACTCTCTGCCGAGCTCTACAACGCGGTGGAGCAGCTCTACGCCTACGGCTTCAAGAACCTCACCACCGACAGTCTCAAGGTGACCCTGGTGGAAGCGGGCCCCCGCATCCTGCCGGCCCTGCCGGAGCGCATCAGCGGCTCCGCCCATCAGGAGCTGGTGAAGCTGGGCGTGGACGTGCGCACCGCCACCATGATCACCGAGGCGACCGCCGAGGGCCTGCACACCAAGGATGGGGAGCTGATTGAAGCAGACCTCATGGTGTGGGCCGCGGGCATCAAGGCGCCGGACTTCATGAAGGAGATAGCGGGCCTGGAAACCAACCGCATCAACCAGCTGGTGGTCCACGAGACCCTGCAGACTACCCGGGACGAGAACATCTTCGTCATCGGCGACTGCGCCGCCTGCCTGCAGCCGGACGGCAAGTTCGTGCCGCCCCGCGCCCAGTCCGCCCACCAGATGGCGACCCAGGCGTTCAAGAACATCCTGGCCAAGATGAATGGCGGCGAGATGAAGCCCTACCGTTACCACGATCACGGCTCCCTGGTCTCCTTGAGCCGCTTCTCCACCGTGGGCAGCCTGATGGGCAACCTGATGCGCGGCTCCATGATGGTAGAAGGCTACATCGCCCGCATCGTCTACATCTCCCTCTACCGGATGCACCAGGTGGCCCTGCACGGCTACATCAAGACCGGCCTCATCATGCTGGTGGGCCGCATCAACCGGGTGCTGCGCCCGAGCATGAAGCTGCACTGAGTGCATGGCGGCTGCCGCTGCGAACATCAAAAAGGAGAGGCTTGCCTCTCCTTTTTTTATGGCCGACGCGAGTCGCTCCTGACAGCGCCTGCCGCCGTCCAGGGCGAAGACGCAGAGGGCCTAGGCAACTGCAGTCGTGTCTGCATCATCAAGGTCCCGCTTTCATCGTGGCCGGAAGCCCTCTCCCCAGCACCGGTGCCCAAGGTCGCTTTGCGGGGGAAAGTGTCACGACACAGGCCGTATGGATGGCACCTTGATGAACCTGGCGGGTGCTGTGCTTGAAGCCCCTGGCCACGCCGGGCTTATGCTTTGGCCAACACCTTGCTACCATGACGGCAACGGTGCTTCGCGCACCCAGCCCAACTCACAGGAGACCTCATGATCCTCTCAACCACCCCCACCCTGGAAGGCAAGACCATTCGCGAGTACCGCGGCATCGTCGTGGGCGAAGCCATCCTCGGCGCCAACATCTTCAAGGATCTGTTCGCCGGCATCCGCGACATCATCGGCGGTCGCTCCGGCGCCTACGAAAAAGAGCTGGCCCGGGCCCGGGAGATTGCCTTCGAGGAGCTCAAGGAGCGTGCCCAGGCGCTGGGGGCCAACGCCGTGGTGGGCATCGACATCGACTACGAGGTGGTGGGCCAGAACGGCAGCATGCTGATGGTCAGCATCAGCGGCACCGCCGTGGTGATCTAGCCCGCCAGCGTCCGGCCCTGCGTGGCCAAACGCCCCGTCACAAGCCGACCCCGAGGTCGGCTTTTTGTCGGGTGTGACGCGCAAAGGTGGGTGCAAGTGAGTGGGGCTCAAGGCCTGAACGTATCGAATGCCCCGATGGTTCTGGGCTGGTCGGGAATGAGAGAAAAAGCGGCCCGGCCCGGAGAAGGTGCGGGAACATGGGGGGCACAGGGCCTGAAGGTCGGCAAAGTTGTTCAATTTTACTATTCGATAATGAGTTATCGTTTGATATGTCTAAACAAAAAATGACCTGTCAGGGGTCGTAGAGCCCAGGTCGGGACGAACATGGCGAGGTGCAGGCGGCACTGTACTCGCATCCCGCCCATAAAAAGAGGCCGCCCGGGCGGCCTCTTTGTCGTCTGCTAGTTCGCTGCGGATCAGGGCAGGGCATCGGGCCGGAAGGTGCTGCAAGGATCTGTGTCCCTCGTGTCTCAATCGATCAGGGCAATGCATCGGGCCGGAAGCTGGCGCGGATCTGCGGCACCAGGGGAGAGGGGTCGAAGCCTTTCTCCTCCCCGAGCACCGGGTGGAGCAGGGGTTGGTCACGGATGGGGGTGAGGTCCCCCGCCAGCAGCTGCCTTGTGGCCTGCCCCATCTGGTAGAGCTGGCGCACCGGGTCGAACTGGCGGGCGAGATCCAGCCCGTCCCCGGCCCGGGTGAAGGCCATCATGGGGATCTGGTAGCTGGCATCCCGTGGCGGTTTGGCGCCGTGGATGCCCTTGCCGGCCGACATCAGGAAGGGCTGGTGGTCCCCGAAGGCCACCACCAGGTAGCGCTTGCCGGAGCTGTCCAGGGTCTTGAGCAGCCGCTCCAGGGAGGCCATGGCATCCACCACCCCGGTGTAGTAGGTGTTGAGCAACTGGGTATCCGCCGGGCTCTGATCCGGGCAGGCGCCGCTGCGCTGCTGGGCCCGGTAGCGATCCCCGTCGAAGGGGCCGTGCCCCTGCATGGTGACCGCGTAGGCGAACAGGGGCTGATCGTCCTGGTTGCTGCGTTTGAGCAGGTGATCGATGAGGGCATCGTCGGAGATGTAGAGCCCCTTGTGCTCGAGGGCGGTGAAGCGGGTATCGAACCAGCGCTCCTCATAGCCGAGGGCCGGGATCGCCTTGGCGCGGCCCCAGAACTTCTCCACATAGGGGTGGGCGAACAGGGTCTGGTAGCCGCTTTGGGCTGCGCTGCGCGCAAGGCCGGGCACCTTGTCCGAGAGGTAGTAGTAGGGCACCACCCCCTGTTTGAGCAGGCCCACCGGCAGGCCGGTGTTCATCTCGAACTCCGCCAGCACCGTCATGCCGCCCGTGGTGGGGGAGTGGATGGTCTTGCGCCATTGGGCCACGCTGGCGGGCAGGCTCAAGGTGGGGGCGGGGGCGCAGAGACGGCCCTGCCAGTCAAGCCAGAGCGACTCGTATTGCAGCACGATCACCAGATCGAAGCGGGGAGCCCTGGGCTGGGCGGGCAGGCTCAGCTCCGGGGTGCGCTCGTTGATCTGCAAGGGGTAGCGAAACACGTTGCCGCTTTGCAGCATCTCGTCCACCAGGTTGAACAGGTAGAGGCCGGGGCCGGCGCGGATGATGTCCCTGTGGTAGTTCACCGCCCTGTCCACGTAGCGGATGTTGGCCCCGAGCAGCTTGTTGCCGGTCTGGGTGGCGAACACGCAGAGGGCGAAGAAGGCGGCGGTGGCGGCGGCGGTGCGCAGCAAGCCCCGCAGGATCCAGCGGGAGAGGGCAAAACGCCACACCAGAAAAAGGAGCCCCAGCACGACGAGTACCGGCACCACAGGGTGCTGATCGAGCAGGATGTGCAGCAGGGCCAGCAGGTTGCCCAGATCGTCCCCCCCCAGCGGTACCCCGTAGATGGCGATCTTCATGAAGTTGGCGAGCAGCCCGATGCCCGAGAGGGCGGTGAAGAGCAGCCCCATATAGAGACTGAAGCCCGCGAGGGCGCAGAGGCTCCAGCCCAGCACCATGCTGCCCCAGGCGAGGTAGTAGTGCTCTGGCCGAAAGCCCGACCAGAACAGGAATTCCCCCAGCTTGAACACCACGAAGCCGTGGAGCAGCACGAAGGTGAGGTTGCCGAGCAGCAGGCTGCCTGCCACCCGGGCGCGGTAGCTTCGGCGCAGCCGCGGCAGCAGGGTCTTGAGCACGGCGGCGCTCACCAGCAGCACCAGCAGCAGGCTGGTCATCAGGTAGAGGAGGTTGAAACCGCGCTCCGGCAGGGTCTGGAGGATCTGGCTGTATTCGGCGCTCTCCGGCCTGTCTGCCAGCAGCAGCCCGATGCGCAGCTGGTAGCGGCTGTCCAGGGCGTCGTCGGGAGCGCGCAGGGCGCTGTTGAGGCTCAGGGTGCAGCGCTCCTTGCGGCACTTCTGGCGCTTGTCCACCGCCTGGCTCAGCTGATCGATGCGCACCCCTTTGTCGTTGAGCAGCTCCACCCGCACCTTGTCTCCCTCCTGCAGGGGTTTGAGCAGTTGCCACTGGCTGCGCACCACCAGATAGAAGCCCCGGTTGTCACTTTTGTAGAGCAGGCTGTAGCGATTGAGGGTCGCGATGGGCTGATCCGCCGGGCCCAGAATGAGGGGGGCGGCACGCCCGAGCCAGCTGACGGGGTTGAGCAGCGGCAGGGCGAGGGTCAGCAGCAGCAGGGCGGTCAGCAGACCCAGCAACAGCCCGGCCAGGGGCTGGGAGGCGGGGCGGTGGCCGGTGACGGGGGCATTCATAAGGGCTCATCCTTGGAGCGGTCATGGCAGCGACGACTGCCTCTATTTTGACCCGATGGTGCGTGGCTTGTTCCTTGATGTCAATTTGATGACAACAAGATGAATATTCCGTGATGGGCACTGTGAAGCAATTTGTGATCCCGATCCGCCAGGGGCACTCATTCTGTGATGAAAGCGTCATCATGAGCCTTTGCTGCTGGTCTGGGAGGGGGGCGCTGTTTAGTCTCTCAGTAACGGTTGGAGGTACATGTATGAATCCCAAAGTTGCGGCGCGTCAGGCCAGATTGCTCCAGATGCTGGAGAGCAAAGAAGAGATCCGGATCGGGCGGGAGCGGGACTGCCCCCTGCCGCTGCCCCAGCTCGTCCGGCTGACCGAGGATCACCCGGACGTCGTCAAGGTCTACGGTCACGGGCTCACCGCCGAGGTGTTCCATCTCAAGGTGGAGGGGCACCACTGGTGCCTGAAACGCTGCCGCCAGGACTCTCTGGTGGCCAATGTGGACGGCAAGACCGCCTTTCTCACCGAGCTGGAGCGGCGTCGGGAGATAGAGAGCCTGCGGGAGCTGCACCCCACCATCCTCTCCAACGTGGTCTGTACCAGTTTCGGCTCCGCCCGGGCCGGGGTGCTGGTCTCCCCCTGGTTGCGGGGGGAGCCGGTGCGCACGCTCTGCGAGCGCAACCTGGCGCAGATGCTGGCGGTGGAGGCGGAGCTGGCCCGCTGGGGCTGGTTTGACTGGGATCCGAGCCCGGGCAACCTGCTGGATGACGGCCAGCATATCTCGGTGTTCGATTTTGGCTACATGTGGCCCTTCGATCCCCTGCACGAGTTCAACTCCAACGGCCTCACCGATCCCGACTTCCACGTGCCTGAGCGGCTGGAAACCCGCACCCTCTCCGGGCTCTGGCTGGACGAGGCGGATCCCTTGCCGCTGTTTCGCCGCTGGCGCGAGCTCTGCCTCGCCTGGGCCAGGGGAGAGCTGCAATACCTGTCGCGGGAGGGGGCGAGCGCCCCCGTGCTGGCGCGGATGCAGGGACTGGTGGGGGAGTGGAGTGCGGCGCTGGCAAGCGACGAGGCGCTGGCGGCCAACTGGTGGCGCGACATGTACCGCAGCCATCGGCTCGACATCCTGGACGACCTCAGCGGCAAGAGCTGCGGCCCGCTCACCTTGCGCCGTCTCGACTGGCTGGAGCAGGCGGTACGGGAGCACTTCCCGGCCCTGGTGGACAATCTGGCCCCTGACGAAGCGGGGCTCGGTCAGGCCGGGTTGCTGCAACGGCTGGGAGGGCTGCGCGAGCAGATCCGGGCCAATCTGCTGCCCACCCGGGCCACCCTGGTCACCAGCTGATGGTGAAAGAAGAGTGACAAGAGGGGCGCCGCGGCGCCCCTCTTTGCTGAGTGGGGAAGGCCGCCCCGGGTGATGGGGCGGACGAGGCTTGTGGTGTGCCAGCGCCGGGGCGACTCAGTCGAGCAGTTCCCGGTGCAGGCAGTTGACGATGTGGCCCGCCTCGTCCTCTTTGACCAGGAAGCAGAGGTTGTGGGCGCTGGCGCCGTAGCAGATCATCCGGATGTTGTGCTCGCGGATGGCGTCGAACACCTGGCTGCCCACCCCGGCCGCCTCGCTCATGCGGTTGCCGATGAGCGCCACCAGGGCGAAACCGGTCTCCACTTCGACCTTGCACAGCTGGCCGAGCTCCGCCAGCACCTTGTCGTTCAGGATGGGTTCGCCGTTGCTCTGGCTGCCGGTGTGATCCAGGGTCAGGGAGACGCTCACCTCGGAGGTGGTGATGAGATCCACCGAGATGCGGTGACGGGCCAGGATGCCGAACACCTCGGCCAGGAAGCCGTAGGCGTGGAACATGTTGAGGCTGTGCAGGGTCACCAGCACCTGTTGGCGGCGCAGGGCCACGGCCCGGAACAGCGGGTTGCTGCGGGTGGTGGCGCGGATCCAGGTGCCACCGGCGGCGGGATCCTTGGCGGAGCCCACGAACACCGGGATGTTCTGGCGCAGCGCGGGTTGCAGGGTGGCCGGGTGCAGCACCTTGGCGCCGAAGGTGGCCATCTCCGCCGCCTCCACGAAGCTGATTTCGGGGATGGGGCGGGCGCGGGTGACCAGGCGGGGATCCGTGGTGTAGATGCCGGGCACGTCGGTCCAGATCTCGATGCTGCCTGCGTCCAGTGCCTCGGCCAGGAGGGCCGCGCTGTAGTCGGAGCCGCCACGGCCGAGGGTGGTGGTGCGGCCATCGCCGTCGGCACCGATGAAGCCCTGGGTGATGACCAGGCTGTCACCCAGCAACGGGCCCACCGCCTGCTGGCAGAGGGCGCGGGTTGCCGCGAGATCCACGGTGGCCTTGCCAAAGCGGCTGTCGGTGCGCAGCAGTTGGCGCGCATCCTGCCACTGGGCCTTGACCCCGCGCTGGTGCAGGAGTTCGGTAAAGAGACGGGTGGACATCAGCTCGCCGCAGGCGATGAGGCGATCGGCGAGTTCGGCGTCGGTATGCTGACTGGCTTGACGGGCCATGGTGCGAATGTCGCCGAGCTGGGCATGGATGAGGGCGCTCACGTCGCTCGGGTTGCCAAGGGCGGCCAGAATGGCCAGCTGGATGTCGGCAAGCCTGGCAAGCTGGGCATCCTGTCCGGCTTCGTCCAGTTCACCCTGAGCCAGGCTCACCAGCAGGTTGGTGACGCCGGCGCTGGCGCTCAGCACCACCACCCGGGTCGCCGGATTGGCCAGCACCACGTCGGCGCAGTGGTTCATGGCCGCGGCATTGGCGACGCTGGTTCCGCCAAACTTGGCGACATTGATCGGGTTCATTGCATACTCCTGTCTCAAGGTGAAAATCCGGTTTCATCGGGCAAATAGAGAGGAGGAGGCAAAAAATGGCAGGAAAACGCGAGGATCCCGGCCAGAAGCACTCCACCTGCAGAGCCCATCCCGTACCCGCCCCAAGGTGGGGCGCGGTGTGGGATGACCACTACCGATGACAACCTGGGGGATTCAGCCCCCGCAGCCGACGTGGCGGTGTCCAGTCACTCGCCTCGTCTCGGCGCTGCTCCCCCTGACCCAAGTTCACCGGACACTGGTGTCCTCCCTTGGGCTGCCTGGGCAGCGCTCCTCTTCTGGTGCCACCTGTGACAGGTGGCGTGCATGTACAAATACCTTGGTCTGGATTGCACTGTCAATCGAGTTCGTAAAAAAGAACAAAATTGACGCTAACCAGGCACAAGATCAATCAGTTACGAAATGGTCTTGGACAAAACCTTGGAGCGACGCTGCCAGTTGTAGAAGCGCTGGCGCTCCACCGGCAGATCTTCGACTTCCAGGGGATCGAAGCCCCGCTCCCGGAACCAGTGGATGGAGCGGGTGGTGAGCACGAACAGGCGACGGATGCCGAGCCGCTTGGCCCGCTCGGCCACCTTGGCGATCAGGGTGTCCCCCCGGTTGGAGTTGCGATATTCCGGGTGGATGGCGACGCAGGCCATCTCGGCCATGGCTTCTTCCATGAAGCAATAGAGCGCGGCGCAGCCGATGATGAGGCCGTCCCGCTCGATGATGGTGAACTTGTCTATCTCCATCTCCAGCTGCTCCCGGGAGCGGCGCACCAGGATCCCTTCCTCCTCCAGCGGACGGATGAGGTCCAGGATGCCGCCGATGTCCTCAATGGTGGCGGCCCGGGCCCGCTCGGCGCTTTCGCGCACGATCTGGGTACCCAGCCCCTCGCGGCTGAACAGCTCCTGCAGCATGGCGCCGTCGTCCTGATAGCTCACCAGGTGGGAGCGGGGCACGCCACCCCGGCAGGAGGCGATGGCCGCGCGCAGGTAGCGGGCGGTGCCTGACATCTCTTCACCCGCCTGCTCCAGCGCCACCAGCAGCTCTTCGGCCTGTTCGGGGAAGAGCTCGGAGATGGCCTCTCCGTGCCTGTCCATTACCCCCTGGGTGCTGCTGAAGCAGATGAGCTTGTCGGCTTTGAGATCCACCGCCACCCGGCGGGCTACCTCTTCCGAGCTCAGGTTGAAGCTCTCGCCGGTGACCGAGCAGCCAATGGGGGAGATGAGCACCAGGCCGTGCTGATCCAGCTGGCGGGTGATCCCCTCCACATCGATGCGACGCACCCGGCCGCTGTGGCAGAAGTCGATGCCGTCATCCACACCCAGCGGCTGGGCGGTGACGAAGTTGCCGCTCACCACGCTGATGCGGGCCCCCTGCATGGGGGTGTTGGCGAGGCCCATGGAGAGCTGGGCGGTGATGTCGTATTGCAGACCGCCGCACACCTGCTTGATGATGGCGAAACTGGCATCGTCGGTGACCCGGATCCGCTTGTGATACTGGGCCTGGATGCCGGCGCGGGCCAGGGCCTCGTCATTTTGCGGACGCGAACCAAACACCAGCACCAGGCGGATCCCCAAGGTCTGCAGCAGGGCGATGTCGCTGACGATGTTGGCGAAATTGGGGTGACAAATGGCTTCCCCGCCGATCATCAGGACGAAGGTGGCACCCCGGTGCACATTGACATAGGGGGTGGATTGCCGAAAGGCATGGACCAGGCTGGGTTCGCGTTCACGCACGTGTTTCATTCCATAAAAAAGCAGCAATTTGCCCAATATATGAAAATAAATTCACAAATCAAGACTAAATATCGACTTGATGTTTTTTTGTCGCCATTTTGACCAGTGCGGGCGGGGAGGGGGAGACGCAGGCGAGGGCGGGAGGGTAGCCCCGGGGGCCGCTCCCTGGTTGATCCGGGCTAATAACCTGATATCTTCGGTGTTCCTTTTCGTCAGCCGCATTGCGCGGGGTTTTATACAAGGACAGGGCATATGGAGCAGATTATTTCACCGGCAGAGGCGCTGCCGGGACGGCGGGAAGCGCTGGAGATTGGCCAGGTGCACGCAGTAAACGGCCACCCGACCCAGGGGCCCTGGCCCGAGGGGATGGAGCTTGCCTGGTTCGGCATGGGCTGTTTCTGGGGGGTGGAGCGTCTGTTCTGGCAGCAGCCCGGGGTCTATTCCACCGCCGCCGGGTATCAGGGGGGGCTGACCCCCAATCCCACCTACAAGGAGGTGTGCAGCGGCCTGACCGGCCACGCCGAGACGGTGCAGGTGGTGTTCGATCCCAAGGTCATCAGCTATGGGGATCTCGTCAAGCTGTTCTGGGAACACCATGATCCGGCCCAGGGGATGCGCCAGGGTGGCGACATCGGCACCCAGTATCGCTCCGTCATCTTCGTCGGGGACGACACCCAGGAGGCGATTGCCCAGCAGAGCCTGGCCGCCTACCAGCAGGCCATGACGGCGAGCGGTGACGGGCGCACCATCACCACCCGCATCCTGCCGCTGGCCCCCTTCTATTACGCCGAGGATTATCACCAGCAATATCTGGAGAAGAATCCCGAGGGGTATTGCGGCCTGGGGGGCATCGGCGTCTGCCTTCCTCCCAGCCTGAATCGCTGAGGCGTCATTGCATACCACGGGGGCCATCAGGCCCCCGTGTCATTGTGATGAAAAATAATTGAAAAAAATGCGTCAGGTGGGGAACTAAACTGAACCCTGGCTGACCAACAGGGTAGCGACCACGGATGGTTGCCAAGACCAGACACATTTTTTTGCCCCGAAATTCATTACTCTGACAAGCGCGATGAATTGACAATGCTAGCAAGCAGGGCTGCCCGATGAGGCGGCCCTTTTCATTTTTCATTGGGCGTCCCGCCTCACTCCTCGCCTCATTGCATCTCGTCCCCTTGCCGTCACGGCAGGGGTGGGATCAGCTGATGGTGCTGTCGAACAGGTTCTTGATGAGGTCGATGAACTCGATGAGGAAGGCTTGCTGGGCTTCGCTGGGGGCGGACAACCAGACGGCGGAGAGCACCTCTTCCAGGTCGGCGACCACGGCATCGGCCTCCTGCATGATCAGGAAGCGCACCTTGGGGTCGAGCTGGGGGTTCTGCTCGCAGATGGCCATCAGGTTGTCGGCCACCCGGCTGCTCACCAGATCCTCGATGGTCTGGGCGCCGCCGCCTTGTTGCTGGTTCTCGAACAGACCCAGACTCTCTACCAGATACTCGATCAGCGCAATGTAACCGTCGCTCTCTACCACCATGATGGCTGCCCTTTCTTCATTACCTTGGGGAAATGGTGCGTATTTTAGTGGCTGAACCCGTCATGGCAAGCGGCAGTGGAGCCGATGGCGGATAAATTGGACACCGCCGCGCTCCACCGTCTCCAATCCGGTCAGCAGGAAGCCGTGACGCAGGAAGAGAGCGAGGCTGAAGGCGCTCGCCTCCGTGGTGAGGCTGCCAAGTCCCATCTGGCTGGCGGCTGCCAGCACCCGCTCCAGCAGCAGGGTGCCGAGCCCCTGGCGCGGATGATCCGCGCTCACGTAGAGCAGGCTGAGATGACCGTCATCGCTCAGGGTGGCAAAGCCAAGGGGCACATCGTCTTGCTCGATGACCCAGCCATGGTGCTCGCGCAACTGGCTGGCAAGCCCCGGGTGATGGGCGCCCCTGGCCCACTGCTTCACCTGATCCGGGCTGTAGTGTGCAGGCCCCAGGCGGCGTACCGACTGCTCGAACAGATCCAGCAGCCTTGGTATGTGCGCCTCCTCGAGGGGGACGATGCGGGGAGAAGAAGGAGACGGCATGGGTCAACCCTCCCTGATGGTCGCGCGGGGGGCCTGGGGCCGCTTCGCCCTGGGCAGGCCCGCCATCACCCGCTCATAGGAGTGGACTATCCAGCCCTGCCAAAGATCGTCAGACAGGCCTTCACTCAGTGTCACTGTGTTCCAGTGCTGCTTGTTCATGTGCCAGCCCGGTTTCACCTCGGGGTGGATCTCCCGCAGCAGCAGGGCGAGCTCGGGTTCGCACTTCAGGTTGATGGAGAGGGGCTCCGCCTGCCAGTCCACCAGGGCAAACATCTTGCCGGCGATGCGGTAGACCAGGATCTCCGGGCCGAAGGGGGTGTCCTCGGTGGCGCCGGGCTGGCTGAGCAAAAATTCACGCAATTGAACGAGGATCATGGGGACTCCAGGCTGGTCCGATCATGGTGGAAGCATGTTCACCGGGGTGAGCCTTCTGTTAATATGCGCGCCGAGTATACCCCCCATCACCCCGGGAGCCCATGAGATGTTGTACCACAAGACCTTTGAACTGGGTCCCGATCGGGATTGGGTGGTGTTCGTGCACGGTGCGGGCGGCAGCTCCTCCATCTGGTTCAAGCAGTTGCGGGCCTACCGGGAGCACTTCAACGTGCTGCTGCTGGACCTTCGCGGTCACGGCCAGTCCAACCAGCTGCAGCAGGTGGTAAAGGGGCACTACAGCTTTCGGGCCGTGACCGAGGACATCCTGCGTCTGCTGGATCACCTGCGCATCCCCCATGCCCACTTCGTCGGCATTTCGCTCGGTACCATTCTCATCCGCCACCTGGCGGAGCTCTGCCCCGAGCGAGTCAAGAGCATGGTGCTCGGCGGCGCCATCCTGCGTCTCGACATCCGCTCCCGGGTGCTGGTGCAGCTTGGCCGCCTCGGCCAGCACTTCCTGCCCTACATGTGGCTCTACCGCCTGTTCGCCTTCGTCATCATGCCGCGCCAGCACCATCAGGAGTCCCGCAACCTCTTCGTGCGCGAGGCCAGAAAGCTGTGCCAGAAGGAGTTCAAGCGCTGGTTCCGTCTCGCCACCGAGGTGAACCCCCTGATGCGCTACTTTCGCGAGCGGGCCCTGCCCATTCCCACCCTCTACGTGATGGGGGAGGAGGATCACATGTTCCTCGCCCCTGTGCGTGAGCAGGTGGCCCGCGACCCTTACAGCCGCCTCGAAATCATCGAAAAGTGCGGCCATGTCTGCAACGTGGAGCAGCCGGATCACTTCAACCGCCAGTCCCTGGCGTTTCTCTCCCGTCAGGCGGCGTCGTCCGCTCTTTGAAGCCCGACAAGGGCCTCAGATGAAGTAGTGGCCAATCTCCAGATAGCGCTGGCGGATGTGCTCGATGAGCAGCCTTATCTTGCGCGGCGGCTGGCGGGTGAAGGGGTAGACGGCGTAGATGCCGAGCTTCTTGCCCACTTGATCGGGGAAGAGATCCACCAGCTCGCCGTTCATCAGATCGTGATAGACCAGACAGCGTGGCACATAGACGATGCCGCGCCCCCCCAGCGCCGCCTTGCGCAGGGCGCCGGCGTTGTCGGTTGAAAAGCTCCCCGACACCGACACCAGATAGTTGCCCTCCTCCCCCTTGAAGGCCCACTCCGAGGCCCCCGTGCTCTGGTAGGCGTAGCGCAGGCAGTTGTGGGTGAGCAAGTCTGACGGCTCCCGCGGCGCCCCGAAGCGGCGCACATAGGCGGGGGCGGCGCAGATGACCCACTGGGAGTCGAGAATGTGGCGGGCAATCAGGCTCGAGTCATCCAGATAGCCGGTGCGAATGACCAGATCGAACCCCTCTTCCACCAGGTTGACGAAGCGGTTGTCCAGCGACATCTCCACCGTGAGCCCCGGGTGCTGCTGGCAAAAATCGGCCACCGCATCGGCGAGCAAGAGCTCGCCGGAGATGGTGGGCACCGACATCCGCACATGACCGCTCACCTTTTCACCAAATCCCGCCACCGCGTCGAAGGCGTCCAGGGCGGCGGCCTTCACATTTTTGGCACCTTGATAGAGCGCCTTGCCCGCCTCGCTCAGGGTGAGCCGGCGGGTGGTGCGATAGAGGAGCTGCACCCCGAGCTCCTCCTCAAGGCGCCCGATCCGCTTGCTAACCACTGAATTTGTCAGGGAATTTTGTTCAGCTACCTTGCTGAAGGATCCGGCCTCCACCACCTGGGCGAAGAGGATGAGGTCGTCGGTACTGGCCATATTGATCAACTTTTGGAACGAATGTTGTTCATTATTTCCATATATTGCGAAAAAGGAACAGGGTAAGGTCACGTCCGCTTAACAAAACAACAACAAGGTGCGCCTCTGCACCCCTCTGGACAAGGACGCAATGATGACAGACACCCTGCTGGCCCTGGTGGCCTTCTCGCCGATCCTGGTGGCCGCCGTGCTGCTGGTCGGCCTCAACTGGCCCGCCAAGCGCGCCATGCCCGTCGCCTTCCTGTTGACCGTGTTCATCGCCCTCTGGGGCTGGCAGATGAGCCCGACCCGGGTCTTCGCCTCCACCCTGCAGGGGCTGGTGATCACGGTGACCGTGCTCTGGATCGTGTTCGGCGCCATCCTGATGCTCAATACCCTCAAACACACCGGCGCCATCACCGCCATTCGCGGCGGTTTTACCAACATCTCGCCGGACAGGCGCATCCAGGCCATCATCATCGCCTGGTGCTTCGGCGCCTTTATCGAAGGGGCCTCGGGCTTTGGCACTCCGGCCGCCATCGCCGCGCCGCTGCTGGTGGCCATCGGCTTTCCGGCGCTCGCCGCCGTGCTGCTCGGCATGATGATCCAGTCCACCCCGGTGTCGTTTGGCGCGGTGGGCACCCCCATCCTGGTGGGCATCAACAAGGGGCTGGATAACCAGGCCATCGGCCAGACCCTGAGCGCCGGTGGCAGCAGCTGGGACATCTACCTGCAACAGGTGACCACCAACGTGGCCCTCATCCACGCCACCGTCGGCACCCTGATGCCGGTGCTGATGGTGATGATGCTGACCCGCTTCTTTGGCCGCAACCGCAGCTGGACCGAGGGGCTTTCCATCCTGCCGTTCGCGATTTTCGCGGGGCTCGCCTTCACCGTGCCTTACGCCCTCACCGGCATGCTGCTCGGCCCCGAGTTCCCGTCCCTCATCGGCGGCCTGGTGGGGCTGGCTCTGGTGGTGACGGCGGCGCGCCATGGTTTTCTGGTGCCGAAGAACATCTGGGATTTCGCCCCCGAGAAAGAGTGGCCCGCCGAGTGGTTGGGATCCCTCAAGCTCGATCTCAAAGAGGCTGCCGGCCGCCCCATGTCGCTCATGCTGGCCTGGCTCCCCTATGTGGCGCTGGCCCTCTTGCTGGTGGCGAGCCGGGTGAGCCCGGCATTCAAGGCTAGCCTCCTGTCGGTGAGCCTCGCCTTCACCGACCTCTTGGGTGAGAAGGGGGTCAGCGCCTCCATTGAGCCGCTCTACCTGCCGGGGGGCCTGCTGGTGTTCTGCGCCCTGCTCGCCACCCTCATTCAGGCCCGCGCCCTGGCGCCCCTCGGCCGCGCCGTGAGCGAGTCCAGCCGCACCCTGATCGGCGCCGGCTTCGTGCTGATTTTCACCGTGCCCATGGTGCGTATCTTCATCAACTCCGGCGTCAACGGGGCGGATCTCGCCAGCATGCCGGTGACCACCGCGAATTTTGCCGCCGGGCTGGTGGGGGAGTTCTTCCCGGCCCTCAGCGCCACCATCGGCGCGCTGGGGGCCTTTATCGCCGGCTCCAACACGGTATCGAACATGATGTTCAGCCAGTTCCAGTTTGAAGTGGCCCAGACCCTGGGGGTCTCCACCGCCGCCATGCTGGCCCTGCAGGCAGTCGGCGCCGCTGCGGGCAACATGATCGCCATTCACAACGTGGTGGCGGCCTCGGCCACCGTGGGGCTGCTCGGCCGTGAGGGGGCGACGCTGCGCAAGACGGCGCTGCCGACCCTCTACTACCTGCTGGTCACCGGCCTTATCGGGCTGGCGCTCATGTACAGCTTCCACATCTCGGACGCACTGCTGCAGCTCAAGTAAGGAGAGCAAGTGATGAAGGTAATGCGGGTCTACCCGGCCAAGCCGGCCGATGTCTATCTCTACGCCACCTGTCTGGTGGACCTGTTCGACCCGGTGGCGGGGCTCGATGCCATCGCCCTGATCGAGCGGGAAGGGATAAGGGTGCACTTTGTCGAGAAACAGACCTGTTGCGGGCAGCCGGCCTACACCTCGGGTCACGAGGAGGAGGCGCGCAAGGTGGCGCAAAGCCAGATGGCGCTCTTCCCCGAGCCCTGGCCGGTGGTGGTGCTGTCGGGCTCCTGCGGCGGCATGATGCACCACCACTACCGCCGCCTCTTCCCCGAGAGCCCCGAGGTGGCCGATTTTTGCGATCGGGTGTTCGAGCTCACCGAGTTTCTGGCCCGGATCTGCCGGGTGCGCTGGCACGGGGTGGGGGAGGCGAGCATCGTCATGCACACCTCCTGCTCGGCCCGGCGCGAGATGCAGGTACACACCACGGCCCGCAGCCTGCTGGGGCAGCTCGATGGCGTCACCTTGCATGAACAGGCCTACGAGAGCGAGTGCTGCGGCTTTGGTGGCACCTTCTCGGTGCGCCATCCCCACATCAGCCAGGCCATGGTCGAAGACAAGACCCGCCACCTGCTGGCCACCGGCGCCGACACCCTGGTGAGTGCAGACTGGGGGTGCCTCTTGAACATCAAGGGATCCCTGGCCTATCAGGGCAAGACGCTTCCCGCCACCCATCTGGCGAGCTTCCTGCTCGCCCATAGCGAGCCAGTGGCGCAGGGCTTACAAGCGCAAAAACAGGAGGCCCATCATGAGTGAGCACGCCAAGTATTCGCCGCGCCGCTTCCATCCCCAGGCCGAGGCGGCCCTGGCCGACCCGGTGCTGCGCCAGAATTTTCGCGGTGCCATGGATTACCTGCGCGCCAAGCGCCGGGATGCCTTCGCCGACCCCACCGAAGAAGCGGCGGTGCGCGATGCGGCGGAGCAAATTCGCCAGCGCTGTCTCTCGCGTCTGCCCGATCTTTTGGAGCAGCTCGATGCCAACTGTGAGCGCAACGGCATAAAGGTGCACTGGGCCCAGACGCCGGACGAGGCCAACGCCATCATCCTTCGCATCGCCCAGCAACACGGGGTGAGCAGCATCGTCAAGGGCAAGTCCATGGTGAGCGAGGAGGTGGGCTTCAACCACGAGATGGCGCGCCACGGCATCCGCTGCCTTGAGAGCGACATGGGGGAGTTTATCGTCCAGCTCGACGGCGACACCCCATCCCACATCATCATGCCCGCCATCCACAAGAACAAGCAGGAGGTGAGCGACACCTTCGCCGGCAACCTGGAAGGCTTCACCCCCACCACCGACGTGGACGCCCTGATCCAGACCGGGCGGCGGGCCCTGCGCGAAGAGTTTCGCCGCGCCGGCATGGGGCTCTCCGGCGTCAACTTCGCGGTGGCCGAGACCGGCAGTCTGTGCCTCGTCGAGAACGAGGGCAACGGGCGCATGTGTACGACGGTGCCCAAGGTCCACGTGGCCATCACCGGCATCGAGAAGGTGGTGGAGTGCTTATCCGATGTGCCGCCCCTTTACAGCGCCCTGACCCGCTCGGCCACCGGGCAGGCCATCACCACCTACTTCAACGTCATCAGCGGCCCGCGCCGGGCAGGGGAGCTGGATGGCCCGGACGAGGTGCACCTGGTGCTGCTGGACAACGGCCGCAGCCAGGCTTACCGGGATGAGGAGCTGCGCAAGACCTTGCAGTGCATCCGCTGCGGCGCCTGCATGAACCACTGCCCGGTCTACACCCGCATCGGCGGCCACGCCTATGGCACCATCTACCCGGGGCCCATCGGCAAAATCATCTCCCCCCACCTGCTGGGGCTGGAAAGCACGAGCGATCTGGTGACGGCCTCCAGCCTGTGCGGTGCCTGCGGCGAGGTGTGCCCGGTGCGCATCCCCATTCCCGACCTGTTGCAGCGCCTGCGCCGGGAGGCCAAGCACGACGCACAGCCCGGCCACGAACCGCTGGCGGGGCAGGGGGCGGCCAGGAGCCGGCTCGAGACGTTTGCCATGCAGGGCTTTGCCTTTGCCGCCACCCACCCGCGCCTCTATCACGCCGCAACCGGGGTGGCCGGTCGTCTGCGGGGCTTGATGCCCAAACACCTGGGCCCCTGGACCCAGTGCCGCGAAGCCCCCAAACCCGCCCCCCAGAGCCTGCACGCCCTGCTGCGCCAGAAGAAGAAGGAGTCCTGATATGTCGAGCAAAGAGGCCATATTAAGTCGCCTGCGCGGCGCCGCCACCCCCATTGCCCGCACTCCCCATGGCTGGCAGCCCTGGCGCGGGGCAGATGACGGCGCGCGGCGTGAGCGCTTTGTTGCCGGGATCAGCGCCAGCCATGCCGAGATCCTCACAGTCCAACAGGCAACCCTGGCCCGAGATCTGGCCGCCTGGCTGAATGAAGAAGGCGTGACGCATCTGGCCTGTGGCCAGGGCGGTCGCTGGCAAGTCGAAATCGCGGCGGCTTGCGCCGGGCGATCTGTGTTGATCCCCTCTGGCGAGTTCGCAAGCTGGAAGGACGATCTGTTCGACGTCTGTCAGGCGGGTATTACCCACTGCGCGGGCGCCATCGCCGATACCGGGACGCTCGTATTGCTGCCGGATGGCGGCGAGCCGCGCACCTTGTCCCTGGTGCCCCCCTGCCATATCGCCCTGCTGGCGGCTTCCACCATCGCCGACAACCTGGCGGGGCTGGTGGCGGCCGGGCGCTGGCAGCAGGCCATGCCCACCAATCTGTTGCTGGTCTCCGGCCCCTCCAAGACCGCCGACATCCAGCAGACCCTGGCCTACGGCGCCCATGGCCCGAGTCGCCTGCTGGTGGTGCTGGTGGAGGATTGCTGATGCGCTGGAATGAATTTGACGCCGCCGTGCTCTCGCGCATCCCGCCGGAGCGGCTGGTGAGCGACCCGGACTTGCGATTGGCCCACGGCACGGACGCCAGCTTCTACCGCCTGGTGCCCGAGCGCATCGTGCGCCTCGACTCTTTGGATGAAGTGCGCTTCGTGCTGTCGGTGTGCCGCAAATTGCACCTGCCGTGTACCTTTCGCGCCGCCGGCACCAGCCTCTCGGGCCAGGCCCTGAGCGATTCGGTGCTCATCACCCTGACCGACAGCTGGCGCGGCCACCGCATTCTGGACGAGGGGGCCCGCATCGCCCTGCAACCCGGGGTGATCGGTGCCGATGCCAACCGCTATCTGGCACCTCTGGGCCGCAAGATTGGTCCGGATCCCGCCTCCATCAACGCCTGCAAGCTCGGCGGCATCGCCGCCAACAACGCGAGCGGCATGTGCTGCGGCACCGCCCACAACAGCTATCACACCCTGCACGCCATGACCCTGCTGCTGGCCGATGGCACCGTGCTGGAGAGTGGCGACCCTCACAGTCGCGCCGCCTTGGCGGCCCAGCGTCCGGAGCTGCTCTCGGGGCTCGCCGCCCTGCGCGCCGAGGTGCTGGCGAATACTGAACTTGCCGCCAAGATCCGCCACAAGTACCGGCTCAAGAACACCACCGGTTACGCCATCAACGCCCTGCTCGACCATGAGGACCCCGTCGACATCCTCACCCACCTGATGATCGGCTCGGAGGGGACCCTCGGCTTTATCGCCGAGGTGGTGCTCGACACCGTGCCCGAATACCCCCACAAGGCGTCGGCCCTGCTGGTGTTTCGGGACGCTGAGCAGGCCTGTCTGGCCACCTCGCGCCTTAAAGCTGCGCCGGTGGCGGCGGTGGAGCTGATGGATGGGCGATCCCTTCGCTCGGTAGCGGGCAAGCCCGGCCTGCCGGACTTTATCAAGGCGCTGGATCTGGCTGCCTGCGCCTTGCTGATCGAAGTGCATGGAGAATCGAAAGAGGAGCTGGTGGATCGCTGCGAGCAGGTGATGGCCATGGCGGCCGAGTTCGCTCAGGTCGCTTCTGTGCCCTTTACCGGCGACAGCGCCGGGCTCTGGGCCATTCGCAAGGGGCTCTTCCCGGCGGTAGGGGCGGTGCGCACCACCGGCACCACCGTCATCATTGAGGATGTCGCCTTTCCCATCGAGCGTCTGGCCGAAGGGGTGGCGGGGCTGCAGCAACTGTTCGATCGCTTCGCATACGGTGAAGCCATCATCTTCGGCCACGCGCTGGAGGGAAACCTGCACTTCGTTTTTACCCAGGGGTTCGAGGATCCGGCGCAGGTGGCCCGCTACGGCGCCTTTATGGATGCGGTGGCGGAGCTCGTCGCGGTGCGCTTTGGCGGGTCCCTCAAGGCCGAGCACGGCACCGGCCGCAACATGGCCCCCTATGTGGAGCTGGAATGGGGGCCGGAGGGGATGGCGCTGATGCGGCGCATCAAGGCGCTGCTCGACCCCGATAACCTGCTCAATCCCGGCGTCATCATCAACGACGACCCCAAGGCCCACCTGGCACACCTCAAACCCATGCCGGCGAGTGATGCCATCGTCGATCCGTGCATCGAGTGCGGCTTTTGCGAGGCGGTCTGCCCCTCGCGCACCCTGTCGCTCTCGCCGCGCCAGCGCATCGTGCTCTATCGCGAACTGGCCCGCCGCACTCGTGCCGATGAGCCCTCCAACCAGTTGGCCCGGCTGTTTGACTATCAGGGGATTGAGACCTGCGCCGCCACCGGGCTCTGCGCCGATCGCTGCCCTGTCGGCATCAACACCGGCAGCCTGATCAAGAAGCTGCGTAGCGAAAAGTACCAGCGCTTCGTGCCCATCGCCCGCTGGAGCGCCGATCATTTCGCCGGCGTTACCCGCACGGCCCGTGGGGCGCTGGGCCTCAAAGCCATTGCCGGCAAGGTGTTGGGAGAGAAAGCGCTGGCAGGGTTGGTGAACGGGGTTCGCCATCTGAGCGGCCAGCGCACACCCGCCTGGCTGCCCACCCTGCCGGGGCCGAGCCGCTACCAATGGCCACCAGGGGAGGGAAGCCATGACGACTCCAGCGGGCGCTCTGTGGTTTATCTGCCGTCGTGCGCCAGTCGAGTGTTCGGCCAGCAGGAGGAGGCCCCGTCACTGCCGGACGTGGTGTTATCCCTGCTCAAGAAGGCGGGCTGCCGGGTCATAGTGCCGGCGAGAGTTGAGGGGCTCTGTTGCGGCATGCCCTATGACAGCAAGGGGATGAGCGAGGTAGCGGGAGCCAAGCGCAGTGAGCTGGCCGAGGCCCTGTGGCAGGCAAGCGAGCAGGGGCGCTGGCCCGTGCTGCTCGACACCAGCCCCTGCGTGCAGCGGCTGCTCTCGGGGGCGCTCGGCAAGGGCCTTCGGGTGTTCGAGCCCGCTACCTTTGTGCTGGAACACCTGCTGCCATACCTTGAGCTGACCCCCCTTGATGAGACTGTGATGCTCCATATCACCTGCAGCAGCCGGCGCATGGGGCTGGGGGATAAGATGCTGGCGCTGGCCCGAGCCTGTGCCCGCGAGGTGATCGTGCCTGAGCATATCCAGTGCTGCGGCTTTGCCGGCGACAAGGGGCTGATGACCCCGGAGCTCAACGCAGCCGCCTTGGCAAGCCTGCCTGACCAGGTCCCCGCCAATTGCCGTCAGGGATTCAGCAACAGCCGCACCTGCGAAATGGGGCTCAGCCAGCACGCCGGCATTCCCTATCACAGCATCCTCTATCTGGTGGATCAGGCGGCGAGATAGAGAAAAAAACGGCAGGATAACTATCCTGCCGTTTTCAATGGGGTGAACAAGGTGGCTTAAAAACGGGACTTGTCTGGTGCTACGTGCTATGAAAGGGGCCGATGCTGATACGAACGATGGCAAGGAAGGATTGATGACGCCGCTAAACCACTATCTGCCTGCCTATCACTTCTGTGAAGAGCACGCTCGCGACATTGCCGCCGACCCGCGCACCGTCATCCAGGCGGCGTCCAACTATCGACCGGAAGCGGATCCGGCCTTTCGCCACCTGATCGGCTTGCGGGAAGTGCCGATGCGCCTTGGGCATCTTCTCGGTCGCCAACAGAGCGCCAGCCCGCCTCCCTTTGGCTTGGACAGATTCGTGCCGCTCGACAGCCATGACGACAACACGCTGCTCTACGGCCTTGTCGGCCGGTTCTGGCGGCCGGACTTTGGTCTGGTGACCATAGCGGACAGTCAGGCGTATCTGGACTTTGCGGCGCCAGGCGTTGCAAAACTGGCCCTGGGGTTTTCGGCCAGCCGCCAGCCAAACGGCACCACCCGGTTGACCACCCAGACAAGGGTGTTCTGCCCGGATCTGGCCTGCCGCCTCAAATTCGCACCTTACTGGTATCTGATCC
>NZ_JALIHH010000219.1:0-907 GCF_022869435.1 Aeromonas sp. LsrichE-8G | reverse complement strand
CAGGGTGAGAGCGTGAACATTTTGTTAAATTTCACCCAGTTTTTTGAGACCCGCATTGAGTACCGTTTCCAGATATTCACTGCTCATTCCTGCGATTTTTTGCTTCCGTCTTACGCTCGCCTTGCGTGAAGTCTCGGCCCTGAGCATGTTCAGCCCCATGTGCCGGATGCACGCCAAAATCTCTGCGGCATCACCGCGATAAATCGGGCAATCATCCTCGCCCATCGTGACGTCCAGCACCCAGTGCAGGCTATTTTCGATGGCCCAGTGCCCACGCACCGCTCGCGCAAACTCATCCTGCACCAACGCTTTGGAACTGATGAAATAACGCTGCTCTATGGTAATTTTTTGCATATTTTCAACGCGATAGGAGATGGCCACGCCAATGCTGTGCAACTGTTTCCAATGAGGAAACTGGGCGGCCAACTCGCCCGCCGCCATGACATGGTACTCACGACCATCGATGCGGCCATGAGCCTTCTCAAGCGTCATCGTCTCTGCGCATAACGGGGTGGCCGCCAGCGGGGCGAGGGCCTGTCGAACCGCCTCGAACAACTTGGGTTGGTTGCCTTTGACGGCCAATAAGTAATCGCCACCTTGCTGAAGGATGGTCTCGGCGATCTCGGTCTGGCACCCCATCGCATCGATGGATACCAGGCAGCCTTTGATGTCGAGCAGCGCCAGCAACTCGGGAATAGCGGTAATTTCATTGGACTTGGCGTCGGTTTTTATCTGTCCGAGCACCAGCTTATTGGCGGCGGCATAGGCACTGACCATGTGAATGGTCGACGTTCGATCCTCACGGTCATAGGAACTGCGCAGGGTTTTGCCATCGATAGCGACCAGGGCGCCATCGGTGTGCTGGTTAATGGCTTGAGTCCACCGCACAAAGGCGGCCTGAAACGGC
>NZ_JALIHH010000218.1:0-1025 GCF_022869435.1 Aeromonas sp. LsrichE-8G | reverse complement strand
GGCTCAAGCGTCTCCTGCTCGACCTGAAAGGAGATATACCAGTGCCCGGCTGCTTGGCTGACGGTCGCGTTTTTAATTTTTCCTTCAACTGGCTGGGACTGGCGAAACTTGACCCACGCCAGCCCGGCAGGAAGCTTCACGCGACCCTTTTCAAGGCGGCAATACTTGTCGAAGTTGACGAAGCGGATTGAGTCGCGGTTGTCGCTTTTTTTCTTGAATACGGGTGCCTTGGCGGCGAGTTTCTTATCAAAGCAGCGCATCCACGCGCCATGCAAATCCTTGAGCTTCTGCTGGAGGTTGTCGGTATATGCCTCGGTCAGAAAGGCCATTTCTGGGTCTTTCTTCCAACTGGTGAGCATCCGGTTCAGCTCAAAGGCAGAAGGCAGTTTTTCGCCAGCATCCAGAATGCGTTTGGTTTCTGCCAGCCCGTGATTCCAGACATAACGAGCACAACCGCCCAACTGGCGCAGGCGTTGCGCTTGTTGTTCGGTCGGTTCGAGTCGGAATTTGTAGGCTTTCAGAATTTGCATTTGGCGCTCAGTGTGTAGCATTATTGCCATATCTATTAAGCCCGATTGAGTGACAGAATGCAATTCACTAAAATTAATTAATAACGCCATGCGGCCTACGCTTTGCACGTACACTTGGTGTTTATTACCAAGTATCGAAAGCCGATATTGGGGGATCTGCATCACGCTTCCTTCGGTCAGTGTGCGGCAGAAGTTTGCAGAGATCGTTGGAGGTGATCAAGCAATACATTCAAAACCAGCGGGGCTGACGCCCCGGCGAAATTCCCCTCCCACCTACGTCGGAGGGAGTCCCCTTTCGCATTCCTGATTACCCATGATTAGCAGTCAGTTACCACGAACTATACTGATGTTACGTACAGTTATCGAGGTGCGAGATCATGGCCAAAAGCAAAATCCAATTCCAGAAAGGCTACAGCCTGTTTGAGTTTCTCAAGGACTATGGCACTGAGGCTCAGTGCGAAAACGCGCTGTTCACTTGGCGTTTTCCTAACGGCT
>NZ_JALIHH010000217.1:0-40179 GCF_022869435.1 Aeromonas sp. LsrichE-8G | reverse complement strand
GCTTCAGTGCCATAGTCCTTGAAAAAATCAAACAGGCTGTAGCCTTTCTGGAATTGGACTTTGCTTTTGGCCATGATCTCGCACCTCAGTAACTGTACGTAAGATCAGTATAGCTCGTGGTGACTGCTAATCATGGGTAATCAGGTTTATCTTTGCAGTCATTGCGCCGACTATAGCAGTGCGCCCCAGATTTATCCAATACGCTGCGCGTATAGTTTCCATAGCGCCGAAGCTCTTCACGTCGTGATTCAGTTCCACTCATACCGGGCTGCCAGCTGCGCGATGTTCCGTATCTCGACCGTTGCCGTGGAGCCGGATACTGTCGCGATCACGACTTCGCGCTCCAAGACAAATCCGTCGATCGGCCGAGTGACGAGGCCTTGCACGGTCGGCGATCGTTCCGGAAGAATGCATATGGCGTGGCCGTCAGCGACGACCCGTTGCACCCAGTCCTCGCGATCTGATCGAAAGCGAGGTCGCATGAGCAAGTCCCGTCGCGCGAAGTGATCGAGGATCCGATCGCGAAACTCGCATTTCAGGCGATCGACGAAAGGAAACTCGAGCAGGTCTTCGCCGCGCACGATCTCGTTGGCAGCCAAGGGATGGTTTGCAGAACAGCCGAGCACGAAGCGCTCCCGAAATAGAGGATGCACATCCAGCTTGCGTTCCGGTCTTGTTTCACGCGGCATGATGCACGCGTGGTATTTTCCTGAAAGCACCTCCGATGTGTCCTCGTTCGACTGGAGCGAGTGCAGCTTGATTTCGATGGATGGCATCTCCGCCAATGCGCTCTCGAAGAATGCCGTAAATTCCTTTGGTCCGACGGTGGGCGCGACGGCGACATCCAGCACGCGGTGCCCCCCCATCGCCCAGTGCTCCGAGTGATTGCGAACGCTCTTCATCGCGACCACCATGCGCCGGAATTCTGCCTCGACGTCATGGCCAAGGCCAGTCAGGCGGCTGTTCTTCCCGTCGCGATAGATCAGCGGCCCGCCAAGCTCATCTTCCAAGCGGCGGATCGCGCGGGTCAGACTTGGCTGTGACACACCGCTCAAGCGAGCGGCCGCTGTGAAATTCAGCGTCTCGGCCAAGTTGATGAAATAGCTGACTTGATTGAGTTCCATAGTCCTTTGGCCCACGCGCCTGACTGATACCTCTTCCGTGAGACCGCCTTTGGAAAGCAGGTCGCAGAAGTATGCTTGGCGCATATAATCATGGTATAGGGGCTTGTCTATATGATGCGCCAGACATATAAATGATAGCCTGAGATGACGATTACCGGTTGGCGGTGCGCTCCGCTCAGCTCCGTCGAAGGTTCTGAGAGCGCAACCGCCAAGCCGCGAGCTGGAGGTTTGATGGACATGGCAGAAACAACATTCACGTTTGCGAGTGGAGCTGGCTCTCAGCTGTCCGGGCACCTCGAACCGCCAGAGGGAACGCCGCGGGGCTGGGCGATCTTCGCCCACTGCTTCACCTGCGGGAAAGACAGTCGCGCCGCCGTTTACATCTCGCGCGCGCTGTCGCGTGCGGGCATCGGGGTCTTGAGGTTCGATTTCGCCGGAACCGGGATCAGCGGTGGGTCGGGGGAACCTGTGAGTTTCGCGTCGGACGTCGAGGACCTTAGGGCTGCCGCAAAGGCGATGGCGGCGGCGGGTATGTCACCCTCCCTCCTTGTCGGGCACAGCCTGGGTGGCACCGCTGCGATCGTAGCCGCGGCCGAGTTGCCTGACGTTGCGGCGGTGGCGACGATTGGTGCGCCGGCCGACCTTCAGCATATCTTGCGGCTCTTCGGACCGAATGATCTGGACACCATCGCGAGCGAGGGCGAGGCCTCGGTGGAGATCGCCGGTAGGCCCTTCCTCATTCGCCGAGGGTTCCTTGAGGCGGTTGAGGGGATCGACGTCGAGAAGGCCATTGCCTCCCTGCGACGGCCGGTGCTGGTCATGCACTCTCCGCTGGATCAGGTGGTCGGCATCGACCACGCGTCGCGCATCTTCGTCGCGTCCAGGCACCCTAAAAGCTTCATCTCGCTCGACAACGCGGATCACCTTCTCACCGACGTCGCGGACGCGAACTACGCTGCGGCCATGGTGGCGGTTTGGGCGAGCCGCTTTCTCCCACCACTCACGGCGGATCTTCCGCAGGTCGAGGTTGCGGAGGGCGTCGTCGCCACCGAAACTCTTGCAGGGACGTTCCAGCTCAAGGTCCGCAGCGGCGAGCACACTCTGTTCGCCGACGAGCCAGCATCGGTCGGTGGCCTCGGGACCGGACTATCTCCCTACGAGCTCGTATCTGCCGGCCTCGCAGCCTGCACGGTGATGACGATGCGTCTCTATGCGAACCGCAAGGGCTTTCCGCTCGAACGGGCGAGCACGACCGTGCAGCACGAGAAGGTGCCGGACATGATGCCACCCGACCGGTTCACCCGCACCATTGTCCTCGATGGGCCGCTGAGTGATGATCAGCGCGCTCGGATCCTCGCGATCGCTGATCGGTGTCCCGTCGATCTGAGTCTCATCCGGGGTTCGGACGTGCAGACCGAGCTCTTGAGCGCCAGTCAGGCTGCGGATCCCGCGAGGCTGGCTTGACCGTGGCGCACACGGAGGAGGGCGAACGGACTGTGAGCCAATCGCCTACCGGCAATAGGGCGGCCGCGACAGAGCGAGCAATTCTCGCAGGCGGCTGCTTCTGGGGCATGGAGGATTTGCTGCGCCGAGCCAGGGGAGTCATTTCGACGCGTGTCGGTTACACAGGCGGAGAAATGCCTGATCCGACCTACGCGAGACATTACGGCCATGCGGAAGCAGTGGAAGTGACCTTCGACCCTTCCGTTCTCGCCTATCGCTCGCTCTTGGAACTCTTCTTCCAGATACATGACCCCACGACCTACGAGCAACAAGGCAGCGATGTCGGTCCGAGCTATCGATCGGCGATTTTCTACACCACCGAAGTGCAGAAGGAAGTCGCCCTCACAACCATCGCGGAAATCGAGGCATCAGGAAGCTGGCCAGGCCCGGTCGTGTCGGAGATCAACCCAGAAGAACCCTTTTGGGAGGCGGAGCCAGAGCACCAAGAATACCTGGTGCGCTATCCTGGGGGCTATAGCTGCCACTTCGTGCGCCCGACCTGGCGGTTGGACCGCTCAGACGAACGCCCAGCTGTAATACTTGACAGAAAGAGTTGATGATGACCGAAACCGTGACTAATCAGGCCGCCTGGCAGAAAGCGCCGGGGCAGCCACTGAGGATCGGTGTCACCGCTCTGCCGCATCTGGCGGCGAACGAGATATTGATCCGCAACGCGGCCATCGCGATCAACCCACTCGACTGGATTCTGCAGGACGTCGCGCTTTTGCCATGGCTCGACTATCCCGCGATTCTCGGCAGCGACGTCTCCGGTGAGGTCGCGGCGGTCGGTGGCGCGGTCGAGCGGTTCAAGGTCGGCGATCGAGTCATCGGACAGGCGGTCGGGACAACCGTAAATCAACCTGCGCAGGGTGCGTTCCAGCACCACACGATCGTGCTGGACCACATGGCGGCGCCGATCCCCAACAACATTGCCTTCGCTGATGCGGCAGTCCTCCCGCTTGGCCTTGGCACCGCCGCAAGCGGGCTCTACGGACGGACACAGTTGGCTCTCGCGCCACCGTTACACTCGCCGACCGCGCGTCCAGAGGTCGTTCTGGTCTGGGGTGGATCGTCGAGCGTTGGCTGCAACGCCATCCAGCTCGCGGTGGCGTCGGGCTACAGGTGCGTCGCCACCGCTTCGGCGCGCAACGTCGGCCTGTTGAAGGAGCTGGGTGCAAGCGAGGTTCTTGACCACTCGAGTCCAGCCATCGTGGAAGACGTGATTGAGGCAATGCGCGGGCGCAGTCTCGCTGGAACGCTTCACGCGACCGGTCACATGAAAGACTGTTTTGCCGTAGTTGCGAGATGCGAGGGCTCGCGCCGGGTGGCAGCGACGCTGGCCCCGCCCGACGAGCGTTCATTTGGAGTCGAGGCGACGCACATCTCCGGGACGAGCCTCAAGGATGACGAGGTTGGTCCAATGATCTACCGCGAATTCCTGCCGCAGGCTCTCGCGGCGCGCACGTTCGTCCCCGCCCCTCCGGCGAAGATCGTGGGCCAGGGCCTTGAAATGCTCCAGGCTGCCTTGGAAGCCCTGAAGGCGGGTGTATCCGCAGCGAAAATCGTCGTTACCCTGCCTTGAGTGACCAGCCAGGCGGTTTTTCGCGTTCGCAGTCTGAGGTGGCCCGCACTTTGCCGATTGGGAAGCTCTACCGGGAAAACGCGTTTGGGACGCGCGCTGCGCTCCTGCCGGAGCATGCGTTCCCGAAACCTGTTCCCGACTGCTTTTCCCCGAAACTATCTATCGGACATAGAGAAATGGGAATGCAGCGAGTGGTTTGAACGGCCGCTTCCGAAACCGCGTTCCGATCAATTGAGCGGCTAAAAGTGGGGCGATCACCGACATATTAGAATGAGACCGCCATGCCCGATCGGCCGGCTTGACGCGTAGCCAAAAGAATGCGGCTGATGGTAGGCTCGCTGACATTATGAAGCCCCGCCATCTGAGCAGCGTTGAGCTGCCGCAATTGCGAGTCTCCTACGCGTCGTCGTTCTTCTCGCGGTCCACACCTCGCTCATGCAATTCGGCATCGACGGGGCAGTTCGTGCAGCCCTCGTAGCAGCACAAGCGGCAGATGCGGTATGACTGCTCGAGGTTTTCCAAGCGATTTCGGAGAACGCGTTCAGCGATGTCCGATAAGGTTTTCAGTTCGTCTGGATTAAGGATCGATAGCCCTTCGGCAATCACTTGATCGCGCGAGGCCAGGACCTCGTCGCTCGCGACCTTGCCAGTTGGAGTAAGATAGAGGGATCGCGCGCGCCCGTCTGTCGAATGCTCCCTACGCTCGATCAATCCCTCGCTTACCAATCTATCCACCAGGCGAACAGTTCCAGCATGTGAAAGGCCCACCCCGATCGCAAGCATACGGATCGAGAGCCCGGGCTTGTGCGCGAGCAACGCCAGCGCTGAGGCGGCGGGTCCAGCTTCCGGCGCCCGCGATGAACTAGCGCGAACGATGTCGTCGCTGATCATGAGTGCGAACGCCCCGAAAATGTTTCGATCTCGAGGTCCATCCATTGCCACATCTATATGTGCGCGGAGCATAGACAGCAAGCCATACCGTGGTCCTCTTCCTCCGCGCGGCTTGTGGAAAATGTCCTGTTTTAGAAGGGTTTCGGAGGATTTCGACTGATCGAGCGCGCCGAAAAAAACGGGTCCGGCTCGTTAAGGCCGCGGAACCGTTGATACCTGGCGGCTATAGGGCAAGCCTTTTCGCTCGGAATCGCCGTAGGTCGCGCCCGAGAATCACTCCGCGTCAGCGCTGTCATCCAGGCCGCGCAGGTGCAGATCAGCGAGACCTAGCTTGCCCCCGGCGTCGCACTTCCATCGTGTCACCGCGCGCGATCACGATTGTATCAATCCCATTGAGGAACAGTCCGTGCTCCACGACGTCGGGGATTGCGGCGAAACGGGCGAAGACCGCGTCGCCATGCAGCTGAGCGCCTCCGGGCTCGATATCGCGACGGAGCATCCATGCCCCGCGGAGGTTCTGCAGGATTTGCACGCCCGCCGTCACGAGAGGACCACAGTCACGAGAGCACAAGCGCCCCTCTGTGGCGGACCGAAGCACGCAGCAGCACGAGGGACGCCGCTAGCAGAACTGCGTCCTTCAGTAGAAACTGCCCTGGTTGCATATTCCGGTCGAAAATGAACACCTATTCCGGTTTAAAATGAACGCTGATTCCGGCTTGCGTGTACACCATTTCCGGACACCTCAGAGCACGAACTCTGATGTCAGATGAACCGTCATGCTCCAATGACCTGGATCCACAACTGCCGCGCTGCGCTTGGCTGCTGGCTTGTTCGGTGAGTCGAAAAGATGCCTCCCCTCAAAGCTCAGCTTCTGCTCGCAGAATCCCTGGCCGCATACTTTCCGGAAATGGTGTTCACAGATTCCGGAATCACTGTTCAAATTCACCGGAATACGCACTGGTGCAGCCGAAATCGCAGGAAAGCCGCCGGCAGTCTGCTCCGCGACACCTGGAGTGGTGATGAAAAAGGTCAGCGTGATCAGATAGGTCGCTGCTGACATTAGTGCGCCTAGCGCAGAGAAGAGTGGACGAAATGCACCAAGGATCAGAACGAGACCGGTCGATAACTCGATAACGCCGATGAAATAGCTTTGCCCCTGCGTCCCGAACATGCCGAGCCAATTCATGATCGGGCTGTGTTCGATAAACGGGGCGATACCATAGGCCTCGTACGCTGTGAACTTCATCGCGCCGAACCACAGAAATACGATCACGAGAGCCCATCTAAGCAGGCCAAGATCCCTCCGACCGTGCTCGGGGACAAGAAATTCATAACGGTCGAAAATGCTCATCTAAAATTCCTCAACAGTGGTCCCGTGGGAACGTCACGAACGTCGTCTACGTGCTTCGGGCAGGCGTTGCAGTATATGCGCGACGCATATACTAATAAGCGAGATATGTCGAGCGGCTGGCTCGCGCTTCGCTGCCTCACGAAGCCATCCTCATCGGCGATGCCTTTACCCAGCAAACGCGCGACCTTTGCGGGATTTTGACTTGATGGGGCTGGCGCTCCGGGTGGGCCTATAGCCCGTTGGCAAACGTCCAGCCTGTACGGATGGACGCGGCCCTGGACGAGATAACCATGCCCACCGAAATCGTAGCAGCGATCGGCGAAGGCGCGCTCGCTTATCGAGAGAGCGGCATTCTCTCACTGGCAGATGGCAGAGTATTCTCCGCGTGCCGGCAGTATCGCTATCGCTTGAGCGAGGACAGTGTTGTCGTCGAGTTCGCAGACGGACCTCATATCGGGACGCAGTTCCTCAGCTTGAGTTTCTCGCGGACGGATACCGGGTTGGAAGCGAGTGGCGTCTATGCCTGCGGAGACGACACCTACCATGCAACCTACAGGATTCTGGGGCCGGCGGCCTTTGAAGTGGTCATCATGGTCCAAGGGCCTGCAAAGGCATACGAGCTAGTCAGCCGATATTCCCGGTCGGGATAAATGCTCATGTCAGGAGGGCAAGTCCTCTGTTGCCCTTATCATGGCCGTGAAAGGCAGCGCCGGAATAACTTACCACGCGCTGCAAATCCGAAGACGATTGTCGTCGTCATCAGAAGGTAGGCGACTATCCCACCAGGTGAAAGAGTCGGAACCGCTGCGAGGATCAACCCATCATTCCCGCCGGGTATGAGCGCGATGCCGATACCCATCAATGTGCCGCCGACGACAGATCGCAGAATGCCATTGGCTGTCGGCAGTTGGAGACGCAGATTGCCTTGGCGAAAGGAGGCGGTTAGGGCGCCTGCGATCGAAGAGATCACCGCAGTGAGCGCGACCTCGCCGGCCGGGGACATTCTGAGAGGAAGGGCGCGTTGAATCACGTCTGCGAAGGTCCAGGCCGGCGAGAGTGCATATAGAAGTCCGCCAGTGATACCGAGTCCAATCATCGAAGCGCCGAACGACCAACCCGGCTTTGTTCGCAGAACGCTCTTCGTGGAAACGAAAACGAGTGCCAGCACGAGCACAACTAGGAAGGCTAGGAGAGTAACGAGGCCTGTTGCGCTCGGTTTGGAGATTAAGCTTGGCCATGTTGAATCGTAGCCGAACCTGCCATGGTCGGCAGCCAAGATACCAATCGTTAATCCCAAGGGTAGAGCTAGAAGTCGCATCTCCCCATCCCCAAGCCGCGCCAGCGATCCGAGCAGGCATGTGTCATTAATGAGTGCGCCGAGGCCGAAGGCGATGGCGCCGATGAGCAGGAGGAAATTGATGCTGGTCGAGGGTGCGAGTGTTGCGCCCAGTGTTCCCGTCCAGACTATCGGGACCGCAACCAGGCCTGCCGCTGCCGACGCTGCGAGAAATCCGACGAACATTTTCGGCGGCTGTCTTCTGTGTAACTCATGAGCGGCCACCACTAAACAGGTTCCGCCTTGGTTCGCCGCATATCCGAACCCGAAGGCAAGTACGCATAGAAGAAGTTCGAGCGCAAACGATCCCATTATTTCAAGCCTGCCTGATCATATCGTCAGCCTTCTGATGCGACGTTCCAGCGTGGCGAGCGCCCCGGCTTAGCTTTACCACGGGAAGGCGCGATCCTGCTGTAGCCGCACAGATGGCAAAGGCTGACCGAGCCATCTTTGTCGAAGCCGTTTGCCACAAGGAGCCGCTCCGACAGCATGCCTAGAATGTCGAGGTCATTGGGCGACAGGGGCGAAATACATTCGGAGATCACCTGCTCCCGTGCCTTGAGCAAGGCGTCCGTTATCTTCTTCCCCGAATTGGTGAGGTGAATGAAGCGCGCCCGCCTGTCGGTGATTTGTCTTCGTCGTTCCACCAACTGTTCGCGCTCGAGCCTATCGATCAATCGCACCGTCCCGGCATGAGAAAGCCCGATCGAGGTAGCCAAAACGCTGATCGGCAGTCCGGGCTCCATGCTGAGTAACACGATCACGGCGGTCCCCGGGCCGCTTGGTGAAAACGAGGCCGAGACACTGGCGATGCTGTCTGCAACGGCCAACGCGAGTGCACCTAAATGGTACTTGGCGACCTCAGGCTCCATACCGCAAGAATATATGCTTCGCGCATAGACTTCAAGCGTGTGAAAATGTATGACCGCCGCATGCATCTATGACAGATTCGGACATGGTCATGCTCATTGAGGGGCTCAGCTCGGATTCCACATCTGAGATCAACGGACGTGCTCGTTCCCCAGGCGCTAGCGGGGGTGGGCTCGATGAAAGTGGACGTGCATGGGTGCCGCTCACCGGGCGCAGGCGGTTCGCCGATGAGACCGCCGGTATGATCGGACGGGTCTCATGCCCGACCTGACTCTTGATCTCCGATACCTGAAGTACGCCGTTCAGGTCGCCGAGGCCGGCAGCTTCCGCCGAGCGGCGGAGCGCCTATCGATATCGCAATCCACCGTCAGCCGACGTGTGCAGCTGTTTGAGCGCCAACTTGGCTTTTCTCTCTTCAAGCGTACGCGAGCGGGGGCAGGGCTGACTCCAGAAGGTGAGCGCTTCCTTCAACAAGCGGTGGTGGGAGCGCGCTACCTTCGTAACGCCGCAACGGAGATCCGCTCCGCGCGGAAACTCAAGACCGGGCTCGTGAGGTTTGGAATGCTTGAAGCGTTCCCGGCGTGCCCGATCATCAACATTCTCTCGGCATTCAGAAATAGACATCCGACGATCGAGGTAAAGCTTGAGGAAGGCACTTCAGAAGAAAACACTTTGGGGGTGAAGCGCGGATTACTGGACGCAGCAATCAGCCTGAGTGCGAGCAAGAGCCCTCAGTTCCAAGTTCGACGTCTCTGCGAACCAGATCTGTTCGTGGCATTGTCCCCGCTTCACGAGTTGGCAGCACGGCCACAGCTGTCGTGGGAGGACGTTTGTGACGAAGTCTTCCTCGTTCGCTCGGATGGCGCTGGGCGTGAGCTCGCTGGCATACTCCGGCGCATGGTGGGCGCCGGAGACGGAGCGGTTCAACTCTCGATCCAACAAGTCAGCCGAGAAACCCTGCTGACGATGGTCGAACAGGGCTTCGGCTTGACCATCACCAGCGTGATCTACCGGCCGGATATCGCGTTGATCCCGCTCCCATCGGCGCGGGCGCCGACGGCCGCTATAATTTCTTCCAGTGACAACGACAACCCGACTCTGCCGCTGCTGCTGAAGTGTTTCGACACCCCCTCTAGAGCGGGGACCACGGATTAATCGGCGCTCCCCGGCGTCAACGTTCGCCTGGCTTTGGCGAAGCCACGGTCTGTCGCGATGAACCGTTGTAACATCGGGACGATTAACCGAGCTGGGTCAACAGCGGACTGACCTTGCTCTCGGCCCAATAGGTGGGCGTAGTCAACAAGGTCCTGGTGGAGAGCTGCAGGTAGCTCGACCTGTACCTTAAGCGGCTTGTCGTCCGCGATGGGGCCTAGCTTAAGCTTCGACATCATCACCCTCCATATGGCTCCAGTACCAAGTCTCGCGTCACGAGAACGCGCACGGGAAATCCGGGCCGAATAGTGATCGTGGGCGCGACGTTGAGCTGACGCCTCACAATCTGCTGCCCTGCGTCGTTGATGGTGTCCTGCCCACCGTTCCGGATCGCCTGAACGAGCTGATCGTCGTTGTCGACCGCGAGTTCGGCGCCGACGCTCAGCAGTGTCGACAATCCCGCAGCCTTGGCCAGATCCCACCAATGGTAATCGACGCCATCCTGCAGCCCGGCGAACCCTTCAGCGTCAGCACCAGGCTGGCGCTCGAGAACGATCGAGCGCCCGTTCGGGAAGACGAGCCGAGTCCAGACGAGCAGGACTCGGCTCTGGCCGAACTGCACGTTGTTGTCGTACTGCCCGACCACACGAGTGCCTTGCGGCACAAGCAAGATACGGCCGGTTGGGCTGTCGTAGATGTTTTCGGTGACCTGCGCGGTGATCTGGCCGGGTAGATCGGATCGGATGCCGGTGATCAGCGCCGCGGATATCACTGCTCCCGCCTGAAGGACGTTCGGCGATACTGGCGCAGCGACGCGATCGGGCGCAACCGTCCTGCGATCGGCCGCGGCGTTCAGAAACGCGTTCTGCCGGTCCTGCGCCGAGGGCGTGGCGGGCGGCGGAGCGAGGCCAATGCTCGCCAAATCCGGCACCGGCGCGAGCGCTGGGGCAGCTCCCGCAGCAGCGGGTGTGCCCCGGCTTTCCGATCCGGAGAAGAGACGGCTGGTGCGCGCGGTCTCGATTTCCTGAAGGCGGCGCTGCTCTTCCGGGCTGATGCCGGGATTGGGCGTGGCCGTCCCGGGTGTGGGCACCGGCTGTCCGCGATCCTGGGTACTAAGGATCGGCCGGCCGAGGTCACCGGGAAGAGGGGGACCGAGCTGTGGCACGCCACTGTAATCTCGCGGCAGGCCGGCCAGTCCGTCAGCGGTCGAGCGGTTCTCGGTCGAATAGAGTTCGTCGTTCGGCCGACCGGCGTCGCGGGTCTGAAGCGCGTAGATCAGCGCACCTCCGAGCCCGACGCTGGCGACAAGACCGAGGCCGGCGAGAACCTTCCGCGACAACCGGGTGACGCGGGGCGGTTCGGCCCGCAGCCGCATCGGCGCAGGCCCGACCGGCTCGCCGGTCAGGGGCTGCGCATCGTCGTCCGGCACTTCCTCAATCCGGGGCGGGTTCTCGCTCACGAGGTCGGCCTCCCGTCTGTGCGGACGATCCTGACGCGCTTCTGCTCGCGGCCGGAGCCGAAGCGAAGTTCGGCAGCCGCGAACAGACGATCAACGATCATGTGGTGGCCGCGAACGCGATAGTTCACGAGCTCAGAGGTGTTGCCCTCGGGGCCGACGACGAAGAGTGGCGGCATCTCGCCCTGACCGATGCCGCGCGGAAACTCGATAAAGACCTGGCGTCCGTCGTCGAAGGCGCGCAGCGGCCGCCACGGCGCACGGTCGCCCTCGATCGCATAGCGGAAGTTGACGTTCGCGAGATCGACGCCGCTCGCCACCGGCTGGGCCGCCTGCGCCTCGGCGTTCTGACGGCGCAGCGCAATGAGCTGGTCTTGCGGATACTGCCATGAGACCGACGCCATATAGGTGCGCTCTGTCGAGCGCAGCTCCATGTGATAGGTGCGCATGTTGGTGTTGATGACGAGGTTTGTCATCAGGTCGGCGCGGGTGGGCTTTACTAGGATGTGGATCTGGCGCGTTGCCCCCGATCCGCTCTCGGTGTCGCCGATGATCCAGCGCACTGTGTCGCCGGCGGCCACCGGGCCTGCGCCGACAAGCTGCTCCCCGGGTTGGAGCGCGATGTCGGTGATCTGCCCGACGGCGGTATAGACTTGATAAAGCGCCCCTTGAGTCCACGGGTAGACCTGCATCGAGTTAATGAAGCCGTCGCGCACCGGCTGGACTCGTGCCGCCTCGTTTGCCTGGTTGACGCGAGCGGTCGGATTAGAAGGCTCCGGGGCACGCCGCGTCTCCTCCACACGCTGCAATTGGCCAGGCAGCGGCAGCGGCCGGGGCAGCTCGACCACGGTGACCGGCGCGGGTGGATCGACGGTCTGCACCGCCGGAGCCGCATTGTCGTAGGAAATCTCCGGCGGCGGATTGGTGGTCGCGCAGCCCGCGAGCGCGGTCGCCGCTAGCAGAACGACCGGGAATGCGGCTCTACGGAGAGCCGGGAGTACGTGTGTGTGTGAAGCCGGGTTTCCGGCTTTACGGAAATACGGCTTCATTGCCCAAGCTCCCGTGACCAGTTGATGGCGTTGACGTAGATGCCGAGCGGGTTCGCCCTGAGCCGGTCGGCGTTTCGGGGGATCTGCACGACGATCGTCAGGATCGCGGTCCAGCGCGTGGTCTCGGCGAGCTGGCCATTTTCGTATCGGCGCTCGACCCAGGCGACGCGGAAGCTGTCCGGGGACGCGCGGATGACGCTGGAGACGTCGACAGCGACCTGCTGCCGGCCGACCCGTGTAAAGGGGTCGTTGGAGCGGGCGTAGTCATTGAGCGCCATGGCGCCGCGGTCAGTCGTGAAGTCGTAGGCGCGCAGCCAGGGGTCGTCTCAGAAAACGGAAAATAAAGCACGCTAAGCCGGTTGCAGCGGCCGTAGCGGCCTGAACTTGCCCGCGCCGATCTTGGCGCTGCTGCGCCAGAGGTAATCGCCGGTCAGGTTGATGTGCTCCCAGCCGAGCGGCGACAGGTACTGCAACAGGCCGTCATCGACGGCTTGACCGTGGCCACGCAAGGCGTTCGCGGCCCGCTCCAGATAGACCGTGTTCCATAGCACGATGGCCGCCGTCACCAGGTTGAGGCCGCTGGCCCGGTAGCGCTGCTGCTCGAAGCTGCGGTCGCGGATTTCCCCCAGGCGGTTGAAGAACACGGCGCGGGCCAGCGCGTTGCGCGCCTCGCCTTTGTTCAGCCCGGCATGCACGCGGCGGCGCAGCTCGACGCTTTGCAGCCAGTCCAGGATGAACAGTGTGCGCTCGATGCGTCCCAGCTCACGCAGGGCGACGGCCAGGCCGTTCTGGCGCGGGTAGCTGCCAAGCTTCCTGAGCATCAGCGAGGCCGTCGCCGTGCCCTGCTTGATCGAGGTGGCCATCCGCAGGATTTCATCACAATGGGCGCGGACGTGCTTGATGTTGAGCGTGCCGCCGATCATCGGTTTCAACGCCTCGTAGGTGGCATCGCCCTTCGGGATGTAGAGCTTGGTGTCGCCCAGGTCACGAATGCGCGGGGCGAAGCGGAAGCCCAGCAGGTGCATCAACGCGAAGACGTGGTCCGTGAACCCTGCCGTGTCGGTGTAGTGCTCCTCGATCCGCAGGTCGGATTCGTGATACAGCAGGCCGTCGAGCACGTAGGTCGAGTCGCGCACGCCGACGTTCACGACCTTGGTGTGGAACGGCGCGTACTGGTCGGAGATATGGGTGTAGAACGTCCGCCCTGGGCTGCTGCCGTATTTCGGATTGATGTGGCCGGTGCTCTCGGCCTTGCTGCCGGTGCGGAAGTTCTGGCCGTCCGACGATGACGTGGTGCCGTCGCCCCAATGCTCGGCGAAGGGATGTCGGAACTGCGCGTTGACCAGCTCGGCCAGTGCCGCCCCGTAGGTTTCGTCGCGGATGTGCCAGGCTTGCAGCCAGGCCAGCTTGGCGTAGGTCGTGCCGGGGCACGATTCCGCCATCTTGGTCAGGCCCAGGTTGATCGCGTCGGCGAGGATCGTGGTCAGCAACAGGTTTTTGTCCTTGGCCAGGTCGCCTGACTTCAGGTGGGCGAAGTGCCGGGTGAAGCCCGTCCATTCGTCTACCTCCAGCAGCAATTCGGTGATCTTGACGTGCGGTAGGATCATCGCCGTCTGGTCGATCAGGGCCTGTGCGGTATCGGGCACCGCCGCATCGAGCGGCGTGATCTTCAGGCCCGACTCCGTGATGATGGCGTCCGGCAGCTCGTTGGCCAGCGCCATGCGGTTGACGGTGGCGAGCTGCGTTTCCAGCAGCGTCAGCCGGTCATGCAGGTACTGGTCGCAATCGGTGGCCACGGCCAGCGGCAATTCGCTGGCCTGCTTGAGGCTGGCGAATTTCGCGGGCGGCACCAGGTAGTCCTCGAAGTCCTTGAACTGGCGCGAGCCTTGCACCCAGATGTCGCCGGAGCGCAGCGCGTTCTTCAGCTCCGACAGCGCGCACAGTTCGTAGTAGCGCCGGTCGATGCCGGTGTCGGTCATCACCAGCTTCTGCCAGCGCGGCTTGATGAACTCGGTCGGCGCGTCGGTGGGCACCTTGCGGGCGTTGTCGCTGTTCATGCTGCGCAGCTCCTCGATGGCGTCGAGTACGTCCTTGGCGGCGGGCGCGGCCCGCAACTTGAGCACGTCGAGAAATTCCGGCGCGTAGCGGCGCAGCGTGGCGTAGCTCTCGCCGATGCGGTGCAGGAAATCGAAGTCCTCGGGTTGCGCGAGCCGCTGCGCTTCGGTGACGCTCTCGGCGAAAGCATCCCAGGACATGACGGCCTCGATGGCGGCGAACGGATCGCGGCCCGCTTGCTTGGCCTCGATCAGCGCCTGGCCGATGCGCCCGAACAGCCGCACCTTGGCATTGATCGCCTTGCCGGATGCCTGGAACTGCTGCTGATGCTTGTTCTTGGCGGCATTGAACAGCTTGCCCAGGATGCGGTCATGCAGGTCGATGATTTCGTCGGTGACGGTGGCCATGCCCTCGATGGCGAGCGCCACCAGGGTCGCGTAACGCCGCTGCGGCTCGAACTTCGCCAGGTCGGCGGGCGTCATCTGGCCGCCCTCGCGGGCGATCTTGAGCAGCCGGTTCTGGTGAACCAGCCGCTCGATGCCGGAGGGCAGGTCGAGCGCCTGCCACGCCTTGAGGCGTTCGATGTGTTCCAGCATGTGCCGCGAGTTCGGTTTGACCGGGGATTGCCGCAGCCAGGCCAGCCACGTCGTCTTGCCGTTGTCGCGGCGCTTGAGCAGATCGTCGAGGCGACGGCGATGCACGTCCGTCAGCGGCTCAGCCAAGGCGTCGTAGAGACGCCGGTTGGCGCGGGTAATCGCTTCGGCGCTCGCCCGCTCGACGGCGTTGAGGGCGGGCACAATGACCGACTGCCGCCGCAGGTGCTCGATCAAGGCTCTGGCCAGCACGATGCCCTTGTCGGTTTGCATGGCCAGCTCGGTCAGCAACTGGACAGCCTGCCGGTAGTGGCCAATCGTGAACGGCTGGAAGCCGAACACCGTTTGCAGCTCGACCAGGTGCTCGCGTCGGGTCTGCTCACGCTGCCCGTACTCGTCCCAGCTTTCGATGCCGACCTTGAGCTGGTTGGCGACCAGTCTCAGCAATGGCGGGAACGGTGGCTCATCAGCGCCAAGGATGACGCCGGGAAAGCGCAGGTAGCAGAGCTGCACCGCGAAGCCCAGCCGATTGGCCGGGCCGCGCCGCTGCCGGATGATGGAGAGGTCGCTTTCGCTGAACGTGTAGTGACGGATCAACTCATCCTTGGTGTCCGGCAACGCCAGCAGGCTTTCGCGCTCGGCGGCGGAGAGGATCGAACGGCGGGGCATGCGGTTTCCTTCTTCTTGAAAACGTAGGTTTGTGACAAGCCCGCCAAGGCAACCGGCGCGTGTCATTTTCAGAAGACGACTGCACCAGTTGATTGGGCGTAATGGCTGTTGTGCAGCCAGCTCCTGACAGTTCAATATCAGAAGTGATCTGCACCAATCTCGACTATGCTCAATACTCGTGTGCACCAAAGCGAGGTGAGCATGGCGACGGACACCCCACGGATTCCAGAACAAGGCGTGGCCACTCTGCCTGATGAGGCTTGGGAGCGTGCGCGCCGTCGTGCGGAGATCATCAGTCCGTTGGCGCAGTCGGAGACGGTCGGGCACGAAGCGGCCGATATGGCGGCTCAGGCGCTGGGCTTGTCTCGGCGCCAGGTATACGTTCTGATCCGGCGTGCCCGGCAAGGCAGCGGCCTCGTGACGGATCTGGTGCCCGGCCAGTCCGGTGGAGGTAAAGGTAAGGGGCGCTTGCCGGAACCGGTCGAGCGCGTCATCCACGAGCTACTGCAAAAGCGGTTCCTGACCAAGCAGAAGCGCAGCCTAGCGGCCTTTCACCGCGAAGTCACTCAGGTGTGCAAGGCTCAAAAACTGCGAGTGCCGGCGCGCAATACCGTGGCCTTACGGATCGCTAGCCTTGACCCGCGCAAGGTCATCCGCCGGCGGGAAGGCCAGGATGCCGCTCGTGACCTACAAGGTGTGGGCGGCGAGCCTCCTGCCGTGACCGCGCCGCTGGAGCAGGTGCAGATAGACCATACGGTCATCGACCTGATCGTGGTCGATGACCGCGACCGGCAACCTATTGGCCGCCCGTACCTGACCCTCGCCATCGACGTGTTCACCCGCTGCGTGCTCGGCATGGTCGTCACGCTGGAAGCGCCGTCTGCCGTTTCGGTTGGCCTGTGCCTCGTGCATGTCGCCTGCGACAAGCGCCCTTGGCTGGAAGGACTGAACGTGGAAATGGATTGGCAGATGAGCGGCAAGCCCTTGCTGCTCTACCTAGACAACGCGGCCGAGTTCAAGAGCGAGGCCCTGCGCCGGGGTTGCGAGCAGCATGGCATCCGGCTGGACTATCGCCCGCTGGGACAGCCGCACTATGGCGGCATCGTGGAACGGATCATCGGCACGGCGATGCAGATGATTCACGACGAACTGCCGGGAACGACCTTCTCCAACCCTGACCAGCGCGGCGACTACGATTCCGAAAACAAGGCCGCCCTGACGCTGCGCGAGCTAGAGCGCTGGCTCACATTGGCGGTCGGCACCTACCACGGTTCGGTGCACAACGGCCTGCTCCAACCGCCGGCCGCGCGCTGGGCCGAGGCCGTGGCGCGTGTCGGCGTACCGGCCGTCGTCACACGCGCTACTTCGTTCCTGGTCGATTTTCTGCCGATCCTCCGGCGCACGCTGACCCGCACCGGCTTTGTCATCGACCACATCCACTACTACGCCGATGCGCTCAAGCCGTGGATTGCGCGGCGTGAACGCTGGCCGTCCTTTCTGATCCGGCGCGATCCGCGCGACATCAGCCGTATCTGGGTCCTGGAACCGGAGGGACAGCATTACCTGGAAATTCCCTACCGTACCTTGTCGCATCCGGCTGTCACCCTCTGGGAACAACGGCAGGCGCTGGCGAAACTGCGGCAGCAAGGGCGCGAACAGGTGGATGAGTCGGCGCTGTTCCGCATGATCGGCCAGATGCGTGAGATTGTGACCAGCGCGCAGAAGGCCACACGCAAGGCGCGGCGTGACGCGGATCGCCGCCAGCACCTCAAGACATCAGCTCGGCCGGACAAGCCCGTTCCGCCGGATACGGATATTGCCGACCCGCAGGCAGACAACTTGCCACCCGCCAAACCGTTCGACCAGATTGAGGAGTGGTAGCCGTGGACGAATATCCCATCATCGACCTGTCCCACCTGCTGCCGGCGGCCCAGGGCTTGGCCCGTCTTCCGGCGGACGAGCGCATCCAGCGCCTTCGCGCCGACCGCTGGATCGGCTATCCGCGCGCAGTCGAGGCGCTGAACCGGCTGGAAGCCCTTTATGCGTGGCCAAACAAGCAACGCATGCCCAACCTGCTGCTGGTTGGCCCGACCAACAATGGCAAGTCGATGATCGTCGAGAAGTTCCGCCGCACCCACCCGGCCAGCTCCGACGCCGACCAGGAGCACATCCCGGTGTTGGTCGTGCAGATGCCGTCCGAGCCGTCCGTGATCCGCTTCTACGTCGCGCTGCTCGCCGCGATGGGCGCGCCGCTGCGCCCACGCCCACGGTTGCCGGAAATGGAGCAACTGGCTCTGGCACTGCTGCGCAAGGTCGGCGTGCGCATGCTGGTGATCGACGAGCTGCACAACGTGCTGGCCGGCAACAGCGTCAACCGCCGGGAATTCCTCAACCTGCTGCGCTTCCTCGGCAACGAACTGCGCATCCCGTTGGTTGGGGTAGGCACGCGCGACGCCTACCTAGCCATCCGCTCCGATGACCAGTTGGAAAATCGCTTCGAGCCGATGATGCTGCCGGTATGGGAGGCCAACGACGATTGCTGCTCACTGCTGGCCAGCTTCGCCGCTTCGCTCCCGCTGCGCCGGCCTTCCCCAATTGCCACGCTGGACATGGCTCGCTACCTGCTCACACGCAGCGAGGGCACCATAGGGGAACTGGCGCACTTGCTGATGGCGGCGGCCATCGTCGCCGTGGAGAGCGGCGAGGAAGCGATCAACCATCGCACACTCAGCATGGCCTGTCGACAACCTCTCGCGCAACCAAGACATCGCGGTCGGACTGCAAGTGATCTTGAAGCCACGGGCCCGTCCCACCCCGACATGGACCTCGATGCCCGAACGGACGTTAGATTTCGAGTTCTAGGCGTTCTGCGATGAAGGTTGGATCCCAGCCGGGATTGAAAGTGTCGACGTGGGTGAATCCGAGCCGCTCGTATAGGCCACGCAGGTTCGGGTGGCAGTCGAGCCGCAGCTTGGCGCACCCCTGCGTTCGCGCGGCATGGCGGCAAGCCTCGATCAGCGCGGAGCTGACACCCCGGCCCGCATGTGTCCGTCGCACCGCGAGCTTGTGCAGATATGCGGCCTCCCCCTTGAGGGCGTCGGGCCAGAACTCGGGATCCTCGGCCGACAAGGTGCAACAGCCGACGATGCCGTCGCTGCAACTCGCGACTAGGAGCTCGGATCTCAGGACGAAGGTCTCCGCGAATGTCCGGTCGATCCGCGCGACGTCCCAGGCGGGCGTTCCCTTGGCGGACATCCACGCCGCAGCGTCGTGCATCAGCCGCACAACCTCGTCGATATCACCCGAGCAGGCGACCCGAACGTTCGGAGGCTCCTCGCTGTCCATTCGCTCCCCTGGCGCGGTATGAACCGCCGCCTCATAGTGCAGTTTGATCCTGACGAGCCCAGCATGTCTGCGCCCACCTTCGCGGAACCTGACCAGGGTCCGCTAGCGGGCGGCCGGAAGGTGAATGCTAGGCATGATCTAACCCTCGGTCTCTGGCGTCGCGACTGCGAAATTTCGCGAGGGTTTCCGAGAAGGTGATTGCGCTTCGCAGATCTCCAGGCGCGTGGGTGCGGACGTAGTCAGCGCCATTGCCGATCGCGTGAAGTTCCGCCGCAAGGCTCGCTGGACCCAGATCCTTTACAGGAAGGCCAACGGTGGCGCCCAAGAAGGATTTCCGCGACACCGAGACCAATAGCGGAAGCCCCAACGCCGACTTCAGCTTTTGAAGGTTCGACAGCACGTGCAGCGATGTTTCCGGTGCGGGGCTCAAGAAAAATCCCATCCCCGGATCGAGGATGAGCCGGTCGGCAGCGACCCCGCTCCGTCGCAAGGCGGAAACCCGCGCCTCGAAGAACCGCACAATCTCGTCGAGCGCGTCTTCGGGTCGAAGGTGACCGGTGCGGGTGGCGATGCCATCCCGCTGCGCTGAGTGCATAACCACCAGCCTGCAGTCCGCCTCAGCAATATCGGGATAGAGCGCAGGGTCAGGAAATCCTTGGATATCGTTCAGGTAGCCCACGCCGCGCTTGAGCGCATAGCGCTGGGTTTCCGGTTGGAAGCTGTCGATTGAAACACGGTGCATCTGATCGGACAGGGCGTCTAAGAGCGGCGCAATACGTCTGATCTCATCGGCCGGCGATACAGGCCTCGCGTCCGGATGGCTGGCGGCCGGTCCGACATCCACGACGTCTGATCCGACTCGCAGCATTTCGATCGCCGCGGTGACAGCGCCGGCGGGGTCTAGCCGCCGGCTCTCATCGAAGAAGGAGTCCTCGGTGAGATTCAGAATGCCGAACACCGTCACCATGGCGTCGGCCTCCGCAGCGACTTCCACGATGGGGATCGGGCGAGCAAAAAGGCAGCAATTATGAGCCCCATACCTACAAAGCCCCACGCATCAAGCTTTTGCCCATGAAGCAACCAGGCAATGGCTGTAATTATGACGACGCCGAGTCCCGACCAGACTGCATAAGCAACACCGACAGGGATGGATTTCAGAACCAGAGAAAGAAAATAAAATGCGATGCCATAACCGATTATGACAACGGCGGAAGGGGCAAGCTTAGTAAAGCCCTCGCTAGATTTTAATGCGGATGTTGCGATTACTTCGCCAACTATTGCGATAACAAGAAAAAGCCAGCCTTTCATGATACAGGGTGAGCGCGTTTTACGCCACCTCGCTGGAGGCCATTTTGCGTGCCAACAAGATTGATCGCCTGCTTATTGCCGGGGTGAGCAGTAGTTGGGCCGTGCATTCGGCAGTCCGTGATGCCCACGATCGTGATTATGAGGTGGTGGTGGTGGAAGATGCCTGTGCGGCCGCCAGCGAAGAGGAGCATCTGGCTGCCATGCGGTTGATGGCACACATAACTCATGTCACCACCAGCCATGCCGTGGGTGAGCTATGAGACGGGTTGTGAGAGGTGCCTTGCTGGCACACCTACTGCTTCTAAAGGGGGAGATCAATTGGTCGCAACTGGGGTGTGTGCTGCTGCTCGGTTCGCCCTGGCTGCTCTTGTCTGCCCTGACCCAGGATCCTCTCTGGCTGCACGCCAGCATGGTGACCATGGGTGGCTACATAGCCGCCGACCGCGGCGGTCTGAATGTGATCAGGAGTCTGCTGCAACTGTTGGGCATGGTGATCGGTTTTGGGCTGCTCTATGCCACCCTGCCCCTACCTGTGGGATTTACTCTGCTCTGTGCGCTATTCGCCGTTGGCATCACATGGTTGGGTTACCGTTCGCCAGCCCTGAGATCCGTGGCCACCTTTACCTTTATTCCAGCGCTCTATCTGGCCTGTGAGCTGGGCAGCTCGTCGCACAGCCCGAGTGGCACTCCCACATCGTTTTTATCACTGCTTCCCTATCTGTTGCTGGGCGGCCTCCCTGTGCTGCTCTTGCTCGCCATCAAGGCGCGGTTACTTCAGGTCCTGCCTGAGTCGCAGCCCCTTGCTTCTATCTCTTATCCGCCTTTGCCTATCTCACACCTGATGACCGCGGGGGTCAGTGTGGCGCTGGCAGCCCTGTTAGTTGAGTTGATCCACTTCCCCCACGGCCAGTGGCTCATCTGGTCTGCGGCTAGTGTGGTGGTTGGAGAACACCTGGCCTCACGGCAGAAGTTTACCCAACGAGCCTCGGGGGCCCTGTTCGGGGTGCCGATTGGCATAGCCCTTGGCATGCTCATACCTCCCAGCCCCCTGCTATTTCATGGTTTAGCCCTGGCCATTCTGTTGAGCCTGGTAGCCTTCTCCCGCTATGTGTTGGGGTTCGCCGTGCGCTGCGGCCTGACCGCGCTGACACTGACCCTGAGCAGCGGCTCCATGGGCATGGCCAGCGAACGGATAGTCGATGTGCTTCTTGGTGGCGTGATTGCCCTGGTGGTGATGTGGGCCATCAATCAGGGCTGCTTCTGGTATAGACGCATCCATCCCAAGCTTTAGTGGGGGGGAGAGCCTCTCTCTGAGCGTCTTCAGGACACCCCGACCAGCAAACCCGGGCGAGTTCGCCCGGATTAGCCTGCACTCTCTATGCGGTTGGCTGTGCTGGGTGGTGTGCTGGGTGGGTGTCCACTGCGGTTCTATTTTTTCAGTCGTTGTACCAGCTCATATGCCGCTTCGATACGGGCATCGTTCGGATACCATTTGTTGGCCAGCAGTATGAGTGCGGTTTTTTGCCCCGGGATAAACACGGCATAGGTGGAGAAGCCGTTGGTGGAGCCGGTCTTGTTATACCAGGCCTGCTCTGGCCCTGCTTGGGGTGGGGTGAGGGGCTTGGCGCCCAGGCCCTTCATGATCCGCTCGCTGCTGTTGCCCGCCAGCAACGTTTCTTTGGTCGTGGGCCAGGGGTAGTACTCCCATATCAGGGCTTGGGTAAACTCCCCGGTCTGGTAATACCCTTTGTGGGTCTCCGTTATGGCCTGCTGCCAAGCGGGCGACGGGGGCGTGATGGCCATGTTGAGATCGAGCCAGCGCAGCAGGTCGGCACTGCTGGACTTCAAACCATAGGCTTCTGCATCCGGAGGGCCCGGCGTGACGCGCACCGGCTCATCCAGTTTGTTGTAGCCCTGGGCATACTCGGCCATCTGGTTTTCCGGCACCTTGACCCAGGAGTGTTTCATGCCCAGTGGTGCGAGCAGATCCTGCTCCATCGCCTCACTGAAGGGTTTCTGTAAGCTCTGTGCCGTGATCAACCCCAGCATGCCGATCCCCAGGTTGGAGTAGACCCGCTGGCTGCCTATGGGGGCTGTCGGCTGCCAAGCCTGGTACCAGGCCATCAGCTGCTCCTGGTTGGTCACTTCATCGGGGACGAAGAGGGGCATGCCCGAGGTGTGGGTGGCCAGATTGAGCAGTGTGACCCGATCGAAGGCGCTCCCCTTGAGGCTGGGGAGATAGTGGCTGGCCTGGTCGCTCCACTGCAATTTGCCCTGGCCCTGGGCATAGCTGGCCAGAGTGGCGGTGAAGGTCTTGCTCAGGGAGCCGATCTCAAAGAGCGTGGTGGGGGTGACAGCCTGGCCTGTCGCCTTGGAGGCCACGCCGTAGTTGTAAAAGGTGTGTTGGCCATCCACCGAGAGGGCCACGGCCATTCCCGGTATCTTATATTTGCTCATCAGGGGGCGGATGACGGCATCGACATCGGCTTGTGATACTTGACCGAAGGCGTTGCCCGCCGAGAGGCTCAGCGCGCCCAACAGAACCACAGATAAAACATTCTTGTTACACCGCATCATCATTTCCTCTCGTCATTCAGGGTAGAGACGTGTTAGTTCGCCATCACAGGGCTATTTTATGATGGCGTGATCCATCAGGGCCGACGCATGATCATTCTTTGCACAAGTTGATCAAGTCTCGATCAGTTGAACGGCTCCAAGTACGATTTTAATTGTACCTTGCGTTGCCAAGCTGTAAATAGTCGAGATCTTAACTAACTATTTATTTTTATGGCTCAGAAGTCTTTGCTCGACTACCTTGAATCAATTCCAGACCCACGCAATCAGGCCAAGTGCTCGCATATCTTGTCAGAGGTTGTTTTCATGGCCATCTGCGCCATGATGTGCGGTTTTGGTACTTGGAGCGAGATTACCTTGTTTGCTCAAGAGCGAGAGCCATGGTTCCGGCGCTGGTTGAGCTTGCCTGGCGGCATTCCATCACACGACACATTCAACCGCATTTTTGCCACTCTGCCTCCCGCCAGCCTGAAATCCATTTTTCAAGCGTGGATCGGCGACATCATGGGCGATGATAAGCTGGTTGGCCAACTAGCGGTTGATGGTAAAGCTCTTCGTGCTACTGCTAAAGGGCGAGGTGCCAACGCTGTTCATATGGTCAATGTCTGGTCAACTGAGCTGGGGATGTGTGTTGGCCAGCAAAAAGTCGCTGACAAATCTAACGAGATCACGGCAATACCTGAGCTACTCCAACTTCTTGAATTAAAAGGGTGTTTGGTCAGCATTGATGCGATGGGTACACAGGTGAAAATTGCTGACACCATCCTCAAGAAGTCGGGCGATTACCTGCTTGCGGTGAAAGACAACCAACCTAGCCTCAATACTGAAGTAAAAGAACAGTTCCAAGCGTATTGGGATAAGAATGAAACCGATGTTTCGGGGCCCGGCTTTACTGAACAATTTGACTCAGAACATGGGCGAAAAGAGCATCGACGTTGTTGGGTTCTGGTGGTTGATGAAAGCATGCCTGTTTGCCAGCAGTGGAAAGCGAAGACAATCATAGCCGTGCAGGCTGAGCGAGTTGAAAATGGCAAAGGCTATGATTTCGTGAGATTTTATATAAGTAGCCGAGCGTTGGATGCCACCTCAGCGCTGAAGGCAACCCGAGCACACTGGTCGGTAGAAAATCTGCTGCACTGGACTTTAGATATTGCGTTCGGAGAGGATCAACTTCAGGCCAGAGCGGGCTTCGCTGGGGAAAACTTAGCGGTCATCAGGCAGTGGATACTCAACATACTGAAGCAAAACAAATCACGTAATCTGAGCATGGCCAACAAGCGCAGGCTCTGCTGTCTGAATGAACAATATTTGTTCGAATGTATGGGGTTGTTCAAAGTATAACCTGATTACCATCGAGATTCAGCCAGTTTTAGCAATCGCTGTGGCATAGGTGCCGTTCGAATTCCTGCTCTGGCTAAATCAGTTACCATCCACTCCAGATTGAATCGGTGATTGAACTTAAAGCTGAACTCAGCCAAATACCGTGGCAGATGCTTCTGATTTATCGCGTGATAGGTTCCATGAATGGAATTCTTTACGTTACTTATCATGGTATTGACCCACTTGAAGTAGGGCAGTTTGACACTTTCAGGCCCTCCTCCTGTCACGATCCCAAGATGAAAACTATTGGCCTCTTCAATGCCTTGGAAACAGGCCAAACCATCCGAGACAACCAAGGATGATGGCTGCAGATGCTTCTTCGCCCATTGAGTTAGTTCCGTTTTCTTGAAGCCATTGACCGCACTGAATCGCATGCAGTTCGGGTGTCCTTCCTCGGTGAGGGATACGGCTGCAACAAATGGGCGTTTGCCTGCCGCTCCACGACCTACCTTTCCAGTTCTAGCTCCGCCCCAATAAGCATCATCAAGCTGGATGATGCCTGATAGCTTAACCTCATCATCACGCTCTTTCATGGCTTGCATCAACTTGTGCTTAAGTCGCCAGGTCGCGTTGTAAGAGATGCCAAGCGAACGTGATAACTCCAGAGCGGAAACACCATTTTTCTCTTGAGTGATCAGATAGATGGCCAAAAACCAGATGGTGAGAGGCAATTTGGAGTAGGCAAAAATGGTTCCAGCAGTCAGCGAGGTTTGTTGGTGACACTGATTACATTGGTAAACCGATCTCGAGTGAAGCCTGCAATAGTGGGTATGTCCGCAGTTTGGACATAGGAAGCCTTGAGGCCAACGAATATCAAACAGCCGTTGCTGACACCGCTCTTCACTGCCATAACTCTGAATAAAGGCATGAATATTCATGCTTTTTTGAAACTGAACCTTGTTCTTGGCCATGATTAAACCCTCCAGAACAGGATACTTTAAGTATAGTCCTGAGGGGCTGAAGCATGGTGGTAATCAGGAAGTATAAACACTGATGCGTCAGCCCTGCGCACACGATGCAGTGCTCCCAACGTTTGCTGGCTTTCGGTCTTGGGCGTTACAAACCGCATGGAGGGACGGCAGGCGGCCTCGCAAATAGCTTCAGCATCGATGAAGTCGTTCTTGTTGCTCTTGACGAATGGGCGCACGAATTGAGGCGAAATGAGCTTACTCTCATGCCCAAATTCAGCCAGCCGACGAGCCATGTAATGTGCTCCGGCACATGCCTCCATGACGATGGATGGTGCATACAGGAAAAGTTGCGAGGGATTCGATGAGCTTTGTCCGGTTGAACTTCTTGCGAAGAAGAGCCTTGCCGAACCGGTCTTGACAGTGAATGTGAAAAGAGTGTTTACCGAGATCAATACCAATAAGCGCAACGTTTTCCATGATGGCCTCTCCTGAAAGAAAAACACCCTGTCAGCGTACCGCTCACAGGGTGGGGGTGACCATCTCATTAGACCCCGCACATTGGCGGGGTCTTTGTTACAACCGGGATGGCACCAGGCAGAGGGCGCTCAGCCGCGTTTGGCCTGCTTTTGCGCAATGGCGTCGGCGACGTCGGCCGGGTCCAGCACAATGCCTTCCTGATCCGGCGTCGGGAACACGGCCACGCAGAGATCATCCTGCTCCATGCCGTCCACCCAGCGATCCAGCCACACCTTGAGGGTGATGGACTGCGGCTTGCACTCGGCCCACTCCCCTTCGGCCCAGGCCTTGGCGTAGTCGGGATGCGGCCATACCGGGATGCAATCTTCCTCTTCGGTCGTCAGCATCATGACGCCGTGTTCGTCGGTCAGGACAAACAGCTCTTCGTGCTCGACCAGCTTGCTGATGAAGTGATCAAAGCGGTAATCGGCGTTCAGTTGCAGCGCGGCATTGCGCTCGGTGTCGCTAAGTTCATAGCTCATCGGTCAAGTCTCTCGTTCAATAAAGGGCGACATGTTCACATCTTGCCGACCCCTTGTCCAGCAGGAGTAATAGGTCATCCGTCTTTCCATCGCCTCACCCCAGCTCGGGGGTCAACAGCCGGAGTCCCGCGGTCTCACCCAGTCGCTCCCTCAGCCAATAGGCGGACTCCACCTCCACAAAGCAGAGCTGATCCCGCCCCGCAGCGACCCCCACCATGATCTGCTCAAGCCGTGCTTGCTGGGCGGCACTCCAGGCAGCAACCAGCTTGCCGCCATGGGCCTCGTCCACCACCTCACGGCGTAGCTCGAACAGGTTATCGGTGATCGGGCTGTTTATCTTGCTCGGGTGGCGCCAGTACATCTGCAGGTTGTCCAGCATCTCCTCATCGTAACTTGCCAGCGCATCGAGCTCCGGCGTCTCTTTGCTCTGGGCCGCGAACTCGCACCAGCCTGCCGACAAGGTAGCCAGACTCTGGGCATCCTTGCCATGCTGACGCAGGGTCGTCACGTCTTCCCCGCGAATGGCCGGCAGCCAGAGATCTCCTTGATGTTGCGCTAGGAGAGGGAGCAGCAAGGAGGGAGCATAAACAGGAAAACGGGGACCCAGAGAGTGCAGCAGAGAGACCAGAGTGACAGTGATCATGAGACGCGCCTTGAACAAGATGACCTGGCATCACGCCTGGTCATGAGGGTGAACGAGGGTGCCATTCTAGCATGTTTGCCTTGCTGGGGGCGTTTGCGTCCAGCCGGACCGGTGATAGATAGCGTCCAAAAAAGCAGCGTTTGAACCAGAGCGGCCCCGATAAAGGCCAATTGTTTGAGCCAGCGCCCACTAAAGAGGCACCGGGGATGCTAGGTTGCATACATCTTTAGCGTAAGGAGTGCATCCATGAGTGGGATCAACCAGGTTTCTGACGATTTTGTGAATGAGCTGAAAATACTGGCGTGTTTTGATCCGGCCAACATGAGCCTGGGGATCAAGCTGCGCAGCGACATGTCGGAAGCGCTTTGCCAGGCGGCAGCGCGCCTGCACAGCCAGGGCCTGATCACCGCGGCAGATGGCGGCTATCTGACCCCTTTCGGCATGACCATGCTGGAGCATCTCCAACACCTGCTGGTCGCACTCAAGCCGAATTGAGCGGTTGTGGTGCCCAGAGCGAGAAGTTGAGCAACTCCCAGCGCTCTCCTTGTCGCAGCAGACAAGCAAACAGCAAAGGACCTTCGGGTCCTTTTATCTTGCCATCGACCAGCCACTCTCCCGCCCGTTTTGGCACCGGCTGTACCCTGATCTCATCGGGTTTCACCGCGTTTCCCAGACGAACATGTACAAACTGTTGACACACGGACACGGCATCATTCACCGCAGGATCCGGCGTTGGCGGGCTGGCCTGACCGGTCAACGCCACGGTCAGCAAGAGGGAGGAGATCAGGGTCATGACGCGTATTGATGAAGCCATGAAAACAAAAAGCCGTGGCACCAGAGGTACCACGGCTTTCTTAAATTCTGCAAGAATTACAGAGCAGTTACGTTCTCAGCCTGCGGGCCTTTTTGACCTTGGGTCACAGAGAACTGTACGCGCTGACCTTCAGCCAGGGTACGGAAGCCGTTACCTTGGATGGCGCTGAAGTGAACGAAAACGTCCGGGCCGTTTTCTTGCTGGATGAAGCCAAAACCTTTGGTTTCGTTGAAAAACTTAACGGTACCGGTGATCATGTTAGACATATCTTTAAACCTGTATTCAAAATAATTACTTATGCTTTTCAGCGGGTAAAGCTCAAAAAACGGGATTACTTATGAACAACAGGAAAAGATGTAAAACATCATATTCATTGACATAACTATCGCCCTTTCAAGCTGGTTGAGATTATACGTGCCTTTGTCGATTACGCAAACAAATTTGTACCCCGCCAGCGGCGGGGTACGGCGGTTTAGACCTGTGCCGACTCCAGTGCCTGAACCAGGGCTTTGAGGAAGCGAGCCGCCTCTCCACCGGTGCAGGCTCTGTGGTCAAACGTCATCGACAGGGGAAGTGCACGCACCGGGCGCGCCTCGCCGTGGATGAACACCACCTTCTCGAACAACTTGCCCGCTCCTATGATGGCCACCTGGGGTGGTGTGACGATGGGGCTGGCGTAACGGCCGGCGATGGCGCCAAAGTTGGTGAGGGTGATGGTTGCCCCCTGCAGCATTTCCCGCGGCACGGCACGGGCCTTCACATCGGCGATCATCCGATCCAGCCCCTGCCGTATGTCAGCCGGGTCCCGCTCTGCCACGTTCTCCATCACGGGCACATAGAGCCCATGCTTGGAGTCGACTGCGATGGCCACATTGACCTCCCTGAACAGACGCCGCGACAGGGTCTCTCCGTCAAACCACGCATTCATGGAGGGTTCAGCCCGACACGCCACGCCGATCGCCTTGATGAGGCGCACCGTCACATCTTCATCCGGGCGCCAGTGGCGCAAGTCCACTTCGTCGGTGATGCTCACCGGCACCACAGTCCGGTGCGAGAGCTCCATCGCCTTGGCCATGGCCCGGCGCGAGCCTTTCAGGAATTCGTTGCCGCTCTCCTGCTGGGCCTCGAACGCCTGTTGCACATCCTGCTCGGTCACCATGCCAGCGCTGCCGGTTCCCTTGACCTTGTCGATGTCCAGCCCCAGTTTTTGCGCCAGCAGACGGACCGCTGGCATGGCTTGTACCAGCGTGCCGCCGGGCGCCATGGCCCCCACCACGAAATGATCCTCGATATGCTGCTGATGGGCGCTGACCTTGCCAACGACGGTGCCGTCATCCTCGCCCCCTTCAAACTCCACCAGCGGTGCCCCGATGTGGAGGATGTCCCCCTCCTGCCCGCACAATCTGGCGATGACCCCGGCCACCGGTGAGGGCACATCCACCAGCGCCTTGGCTGTCTCCACCGACAGCAGTACCTGATCTACCTGCACCGTATCACCGGCGCTCACCTTCCACTCGACGATCTCGGCCTCGGCCAGTCCTTCGCCCAGATCCGGCAATTTGAAAAATTTCATGACCTGCTCCCCCTCTGCTGGGACATCACCAAACATTGACAGACACCATGGAGCCCTGTGGCCCTGGCACTTGCGCATCCGTACCTGTCGTGCGTCATAGCCACTGGTTCTCCATCAGTTGCCGAGCCGCCTGCGCGATCTCCTGCTCGGTGATGAGGTAATACTCCTCGTTGCGATAGTAGGGGACGGCGGCATCCACGCCGGTGAGGCGTCTTGGCGGCGCCTTGAGGGCAGTCATCGCCTCTTCGGTCACCTGGGACACGATTTCGGCACCCACCCCGAAACTGCCACAGGCTTCGTGTACCACCAGCAGCCTCCCGGTCTTGCGTACCGAGGTCAGGATGCTCTCCATGTCCAGGGGTTTGATGGTGGCAAGATCCAGCACCTCGCACTGGATGTCCTGCTCCGCCAGCAGGTGCGCCGCGCGCATGACTTCCTGGATGCAGGCTCCCCAGGCCACCACAGTGATGTCCCGGCCGGGACGCAGGGTGAAGCAGACATCCAGCGGCAGGCCGATGCCGTCATCCACCACATCCGACTTCATGGAGCGATAGATGCGATCCGGCTCGAAGAACATCACGGGATCCGGGTCCCGAATGGCCGACAGCAGCAGGCCGTAAGCCCGCTTCGGGCTCGAAGGGATCACGACCCGCAGCCCGGGGATATGGGCAAACAGGGCCTCGACGCTCTCGCTGTGGTGCTCGGGTGAATGGATGCCGGCTCCATAGGGGGAGCGGTAGACGATGGGACAGGTGACGCGGCCACGGGTCCGGTTTCGCATCCGCGCCGCCTGGCAGATGATCTGCTCCATGCCCGGGAAGATGAAGCCCTGGAACTGGAATTCGGCCACGGGTTTGAGCCCCTGGGTCGCCATGCCCACCGCCACCCCGGCGATGAGTCCTTCGGCCAGCGGCGTATCGATGACCCGCTTGAACCCGAATTTATCGCGAAGCCCCACTGTGGCGCGAAACACACCGCCGTTGACCCCCACATCCTCCCCCAGTACCACCACATCAGGATCGCGTGCCATCTCGTGGTGCAACGCCAGATTGATCGCTTCGAGCAGCGTGATATCGCTCATAGTCCCTCCCCGCTCTGCTGCATGCCCTTGGCGATGATGCGCTGGCGCTGGGCAAGATAGGCCTTCGGCAGCTCGGCAAACTGGTAATCGAGCAGGGTCTCCGGCGCCTGGGGCGTGATGGCCTCGTAGGCGGCAACGGCGCGTTCCACTTCCCGGCCCGCCTCTGCCAGCAGCGCCTGTTCCTGCTGCTCATCCCACCAGCCCCGTTCAAACATGAACTGGCGCAGCCGCTTGACCGGCTCCCTGGCCCAGGCCGCTTCCACCTCGGCGCCGTCACGATAGCGAGTCGCATCATCGGCGGTGGTGTGATCCCCGAGCCGGTAGCTGACGGCTTCGATAAGCGTCGGCCCCTTGCCGCTGCGAGCCCGCTCGACGGCAGCGCGGGTCGCCTCATAGACCGCCACCACGTCATTGCCGTCCACCTGGAGGCTGCGCACCCCGGCTCCTATGCCCTTCTGGGCCAGAGTGGGCGCGCTCGACTGCAACTTGCGCGGCACCGAGATGGCCCATTGGTTGTTGTTGATGATCATCACCATGGGGAGATGCCAGACACCGGCACAGTTGAGCCCCTCGAGAAAGTCTCCCTTGGAGGTGCCGCCATCGCCGATGGTCACCACGGCGACCCTGGGCTGGTTGCGCAGCTTGAAGGCGGCCGCGATGCCGGCAGCATGGGTGATCTGGGTGGCGATGGGAACGCAGATGGGCAAGTCTTCCGACAACTCGCCATCGGCCTTGTAGAAGACGCTGCCCCGTTCATCGCCGCCCCAATACTGCAGGTTCTGCTCCATGGGCACGCCCCTCACGTAGAGAGTGGGCATGTCCCGGTAGTAGGGCACATAGACATCCTCTGGCTGCATGGCGAGCCCGACCCCGATCCCCACCGCTTCCGCCCCGAGATGGGAAGGAAAGGTGCCGAGTTTGCCGGTTCGCTGCAGTGCTATCGCTTTCTTGTCGTAACTGCGCACCATCACCATGTTGCGGTAGAAGGTGTGCAGCATCGCCTTGTCCAGCCAGGTCGGCAGTGTCGCGACCGGGCGCCCCTCCTCATCGAGGTAACGAAGGAAGGGGATGTCGACATGGGTCATAACTGGCTCCTTGCCGTTGTCAGCGTCACCACCATGAGGTGACATTTAAAATGTAAACAACATGTTAACCAAAGGGCAACGAGATTCATCCAGGTAAGACCAGTAGAAACTTCTTTTATTTTCGAAGGTAATCGGAATTTTCGGCGAGCATAAACAAAGAAGGGAGCCTGTTCAGGCTCCCTGTCATATCGAGTTCGGGATCATACCCATCACCGCCATGCTGCTTGCCACCGCCCGTGGCGCAGGATCAGCATGACAAAAAGGCGTCAATTCACTCCCACAAACGGGTGGGTACCACCAGCAGCATGGTGCGCTGCCCGATGGCCACGTTGGCGTTGGGGAAGACCACCGCCTCCCGCGGTTTCTCTACCCTGTATTGCCGATCCCCATCTTCTGCCAGCACAAAACCCTGGGGAAATTCGGTGAAGTTGTCCACATCGCTGGCAAACAGAAAGCGGAACTGCTCCGACTGCTTGTTGATCACCCGATCTATGGCAAAAAGGGTGAAGTCATCGGCTCGCCATGGCTCGAGGGCCACCTCATCCTGGGTCACCAGCTCCTGCAATGTCTGGCGCACCTCGATGAAGCGAGTCATGTCGTTTTCACCGAAGGGCCGCACCTTGCCCAGCTCCACCGTAAAGGCATGGGCGCCGTGCTGGTGCGAGCTGTAATAGCTGAAGGTGGTGGTCGGGCCGCTCGAGAGCAGTATGGTGCGCACGCCGCAGGCACCGAGGAAACGTACCTGCTCCTTACAGTGGGGGCGTTCGTGGGGAAAGGGATAGACGGCAAACTTCTCGTGGCGCGAGCCGCGAATGGCGGTATGGAGATCGTAGTGGTAACGGGGCCTGCCCGAGTCGGCAAAGAAGCGGCTCACATACTGCTCCAGACGCATGGCGCGGATGCGCTCCCGGTTGCACAGCCCCTCCCCCTTGCTGTGGGCGCCCGAGAAGAGGCGGTTCATGTTCTCTTCCACCTCCCTCACCCCCTGGTTCATGGCGGCGGGGTTGCCAAAGAGGAAGAGCACCCGGTGACGAACCTTGAGCTCCTCTGCGAGCAACCGGGTCAGCAACTGGTTGCAGATCTCGATGGGGGCTGTCTCGTTGCCGTGGATGCCGCAGGAGAGGACGATGTCCTTGTGCCCGGGTTGCCCCGCCTCGGAAGCGGGTTCCAGGCAGATCACGCCGGTATCCCACACGCTCACCCGGGTACCGTCGGTCAGATTGAAGGCGAAAGGCTCGAGCTGCCACTCATGGCGGCGCGTCAGGGCCAAAAAGTCATGCTGGGGAATCATCCGTCTCACCCTTTAGTCTGGAATGCCATGGCCGGATTATACGCAAGGCAACCGGGCTTAAAATCAGTTTTTAAACAAATTCAAACAGTAAGGATACAAAAATGGCGAGAATGAGTGACAACTCATGCAACAGGATCAAGCGGGGGGAAACACGGGAGAGGGAAAGCGGTGAACGGGTATCGGCAGATGAAGACAGCATGCCTTCGGCAGACTGGTGGGCATCATGCCCCTGGGATCAGCAGAAAAACAAGGCATCCATGCCCGGCTGATCAACCACGCCAGAACGGCTTGGTGGTCTCTTGATAGCGGTCGGCTTCGTTCAGACCGATGTCCTTGAGCAGGTAGGCGGGCAGCTCGGAGAGCTGGCGGCGGCTGCGGCTGCGTTCCAGCCAGGTCAGGACGGTCATCTTGACGCGAGCAACCAGATTCGATTCGCTGGAATGCTGGTAACCGGCTTCGGTATAAGTCATGTTGGCCATGATATGGCTCCTCTCTCTCGTTCTGCGCAAGGCTCGGATTTGATGCGCAAAGCTTAGTCAGGGCGGGGAGGTGCCTCAATTGACGAATTTTGATACATGACATTAGTAAAAGTAATGGTTGATATCGCCAGGGCAATAACCATAACCATATGATTTTAAAATGAAATAACGCTTAAACTTTCCCCCTGTCAGTCTGGCAGCATTTTCTCCTGCGCCACCCACTTCTAACTATGCACTTTCCCACGCTAGCTATGCACGGCACGACACCGAGTCAGCAGGGTGCAAACTCTCGGCCACCAGGGTTTGTTAACAAACAGATCGCAACAAGATCGTTATTTAACAAAAAGATACGAACAGGCAACCTGAACCGGATGCCCCCGTGTCACCCCCATCGTCAGGGTGGCACCGGACGCTTGGCACCCTGCCATCATACTGGTATGGTTATTTATACAGTGGTTTATCATGCTGCTTCCCCACACTGCCCCAATATCATGCTGAACAGGGGAGCGGCACACACACAGGATCTGCCGATGGACACCTTTACCCCCACCGCCGCCCTGCGTCAACAGATGGCCCTGCTGGAGGCGTCGCTGGCACGCCTTGCCCGGCAACTGGGCCAGCTCGACCTGCTGGAGGCTCATGTCTATCCCCTCCCGGCCGTGGCCCAGGGGGAAGAGCATGAGCCCATCGAGGCCATCGAGGTGGGCTATCTCTCGGGCGAGGCGGCCCTGGCCGCCACCCTCGCCGCCTTTCAGGACCACAGCGCCCGCCCCGGCTGCTCCACCAAGGCGACCCACCGTCTGCCCGGCTGGCTGCGCTTTCCGGCCGCCTGCGCCAGGGAGCTGGCCCCCGTCATCGAGGAGATCAACGCGCACAAGCTCGCCTTCAAGGCCATGGTCCAGGCGGCGGGCGGGCGGGACGAGAAGTTCGAGCTGGTGCACGGTGCCCTGCCCGGCGTCATCACCCTGCAGGTCTATCGCAAGCTGACCTGGCTTCAGGGGGATCTCCATTCGCTGGGCTTCACCTGGGCCGACAAGCAGAGCATCAGCCGCCTCAGCCGGGAGCAGGTACTGGAGATGCTGGAGCGCAGCCGCCGGTATGTACCGGCGCTCTTTGACAACGAAGAGTGGAGCAAGATGGTGGATCAGGAGGTATACGACATTCGCCGCCTGCCGGCGGATGCCGGCCTGCGGATCCGCAGGCCGGTCAAGACCCACCCCATGATCAACCTGCTCTGGCAGGACCGGGAGCCCCGCAAGCAGCAGATCAAGGCGAGCCTCCCCCTGCTGCTCTGCTCCGATACCCAGCCGGCCGTCACCCATCTGGGCCACTACCCGCCCAAGCTGCGCCAGGCACGCCGGGATCGCAAGATTGGCGGTGACCCCATCATAGAGCGGCTGCACCTCTACCTCTATCAGGGGTAGCGCAGGCTCGGCACCGCCACAAACGACAAGGGGAGCATCACGGATGCTCCCCTTGTCACATCGAGCGACAGCCCGCCGTCAGCTCATCAGCAGTGCCCGCAGGCTCTCCACATCCAGCCCCTTCACCTCGGACTGGCCGCTCAGGAGGCCGTCGGCCAGTGCCCGCTTCTCGTCGTGCAGCGCCACTATCTTCTCCTCCACCGTCTGCTCGCACACCAGGCGATAGACGGTCACCGGCTGGGTCTGGCCCATGCGGTGCGCCCGATCGCTCGCCTGATCCTCCACCGCCGGGTTCCACCAGGGATCGAGGTGCAGCACGGTGTCGGCCTGGGTCAGGTTGAGGCCCGTGCCCCCCGCCTTGAGGCTGATGAGGAAGAGCGGCACCGTTTCATGGCGAAAACGCAGGATGGACTCCTGACGGGACTTGGCCGAGCAACCCCCATCCAGATAGCAGTAGTCCCACTGCCGCTGTTCGATACGGCTGCGCAGCAAGCTCAGCAGATCGACAAACTGGCTGAACACCAGCACCCGGTGACCACCATCGATGGCTTCGTCCAGCAGCGCCATCGCCTCGTCCAGCTTGCTGCTGGTCTGGGACCACTCCGGCATCACCAGCTGGGGGGAGCAGCAGAGTCGGCGCAGCCGGGTCAGGCCGCTCAGCACATGCATCAGGGCACGGCCATCGGCACTTTGCACCTGCTGCACCACCTCGCGCCGGGTCGCCTCGTAGAGCTGACGCTCCTCGGGGGAGAGGCTGATGTGATGGATGATCTCGGTCTTGTCCGGCAGCTCCGTCAGCACCTGTTGCTTGAGGCGGCGCAGGATGAAGGGGCTGATCACCGCCCGCAGCATCGCCATGTGCTGGGGATTCTTGACCGCCTTGCCAAAGCGGCGCTTGAACTCCCCGAGGCTCCCGAGCAGGCCGGGGTTGATGAAGCTGAACAGGCTCCACAGCTCCCCCAGATGGTTCTCGATGGGGGTGCCGGAGAGGGCGAGGCGAAAATCCCCGTCGAGCTGGAACAGCAGCTTGGCGCGCTGGGTACCGGCATTTTTGATCTGCTGTGCCTCGTCCAGCACCATGCTCGACCAGCGGCGGGACTTGAGCGCCTGGGAGAGACTGCCGAGCATGCCGTAGTTGACCAGGACGATCTGTCCGGCCCTGGCCCCCTGGATCAGGGTCTCCCGCTCGGCGGGATGGTCGAACACCACCACCTCGAGCTCGGGGGCAAAGCGGGCCACCTCCTCCTGCCAGTTGGTGACCACTGACTTGGGCACCACCACCAGCGCCGGGCCCAGGTGCTGGCGCATGCGCAGCACAATGAGGGCCTGCAAGGTCTTGCCCAGGCCCATGTCATCGGCCAGACAGGCGCCAAAGCCGTGATGGGCCAGGGTCGCCATCCAGCGTACCCCCTCCTTCTGATAGTCCCGCAGCGCCGTCAGCAGCTCGGGGGGACAGCTCACCTCCTGCTGCCACTCCTGCTGGAGATTCTGCCAGGCGGCATCCCCCTCGGTGGTGATGACGGAGAGCAGGCGGGCCAGCGGATAGGCCAGCTTGTTGTTGATGCGCTGCTCGTTGTCCAGCATGGCGCCGAGCACGGTGAGGCGTTCCACCAGCTTGTCGCTCAGCATCAGGCTGGTCTTCTCGTCGAGTTGCACCGTGCGCTGGCCCGGTGTCAGCTGGCGCAGGATGAGGCGAAGATCGAGGATCTGGTGCTCGTCCAGCGAGAGCGCCCCCTCCACCTGGAACCAGTCCTGACGCCGCTCGATGCGCAGGCTCAGGGCCGCTTCATCGAGGCTCTTGAGGCGGGCGCTGTCCTGGTGCCAGTGCACCACCACACCGGCGTCCACCAGCTCGGGCAGGGCGTTGACCAGGGTGAGCGCCTGCTCCCCGTCCAGCTTCCACTCGTTGCCGGGCAGGCCGATGGGCAACTGGTTGCGAAGGCGCTGGGCATCCTCTTTCTCGGCAGCCAGATCCCGCTGCCAGTAGTGATACTCCCGGATACCCTGGCGCACGATGGCCTCCCCCTTGCCCAGAGGCAAGGGAGGCAGGTCCCCCTCCCGGGTCACCAGCTGGACCACGAGCTGCCCCTCCTGCCAGTCGAGCAGGACGGAAGGAACGCCGGGCCAGGGGGCCAGCTCGGCGTTGCCCCTGAGCCCCGCCACCTGGCTGTGCCAGGGAAGATCGGGGATCGCATCCAGCGTGCGTTGCAGCTCCTCGAGCCCGGCCGGCGGCAATGCCGGAATGGCCTCCAGGGCCGGTAATCTGTCCAGAAGTGCCTGCGGTGTCAGAATAAGCTGCCACAAATCCTGAGCCAGGGGGACGATGTGCGCACCGCGGGCGGCGGGAGCAGGATGTAGTCTGGCGCTCATGCCCTCCCCGTTCTGTACCAGTTGCAGCAGGGGGGCGCTGACGGCCAGTTGCAGCTTCTGCCCCTTGGCATTGAAGAGGCGAGGATGGTTTGCCAGGGGCACCCAGGCATCCCGGGGCAGCTTGCCCATGTTGCGCGGCAGGGTGCGCACCAGTGCCCAGTCCGCCTCGTCCAGCAGGCTGGCGTACTGGGTGGAAAGCAGGGCCGGATCGACCCTTCGCCCGGCGGTCCACTCCCCCTTGGTGCTCTGCTTCTGGATCTTGCACTCAAGCTCAGGCCCCTCTGCGTGGAGCAGCCAGACCAGCCGCTCCTGGGGCTTGCGCACCCCGCTCGAGCGTCCCAACCCCTGCAGCCAGTTGAGCCAGCTTGCCGAGGCGGGGGCCTTGCCTTCCTCCTCGGTGGCATCCTCTTCCTCCCCTTGAGCAGGACGCAGCGCGCGCAGGGGCCAATGGGCGGCCTCCCGGCCCAGCAGGAGTCGCAGCAGATCCTGGCAGAAGGCCATCAGTCGATGCCGGGGCTCGGCGTCCAGCACGTGGGAGAGGTCCCACTTGTGCAAGATGGTCACCTGGGGGCTCTGCTCGCCGTGGCGCGCCAGGGCGCAGAGATCGAGCCAGAGGTAACCCCAGTGGAGCTCCTCCAGCGGCAGTTGCAGGGTATCGAACAGGCCGACCGCCTGGCCGTGGCGATCTCCGGCCCACTGCCCCAGCAGATCGGCCAGCAGGGGGGAGTGATGGCCCAGACTGCGCTGCCACTTCTTGCGCTGCTCGCTCCCCTGCACCGGATCTGCCTGTTGCAACCAGCCGAGCCAGAGCAGGGCGCTGAACATCCGGGGCCAGGGCGACGCCTCTTGCCCCTGCCACTGCCCAAGCGCCCTCTGGAGCCGTTCGGCCAGGGGCTGCTCATCCCCTCGCGCAGCCAGTTGTTGCAGCGACGGCCAGTGAGTGGTCACCTCGCCGGTCAGCGATCCGCAGAGCCACTCCCACTCGGTGGCCAGCGCCTCGACCCGCGCCGCCAGTGCAGGGGCGCAAGGGGTGACCAGGGACGCCAGCGGCCAGCTCGCCTCCGGCTCGGCATCCAGCAGGGTCTGCAGGGCGAAGTGTTCGAGCAGCAGGGTTTGCCAGGCGGGGCTGGAGCCAGGCAGCAGGCGATGGGCGTCGGGCAGATCCAGCAGGCTCAGGAGCTCCGCGCTCTGGTAATAGGCCGGGATCTGCCCCGCCTCCCCCAGGCAGAGCTCGCGCACCACCCCTTGTGCCACCTCCTGCCCCGTGACCGAGGGCACCCGGCGCCAGTCCGGCATGGGGCAAGCCCCCGAGCGTACCGCCAGGATCAGGGTCAGGGTCCCCTCCGCCGTCAGGCTCCACTGCTGCTCCGTGCGCTGGCGGATCAGCCCCAGCCGCTCCAGCCGCTCCAGCCGGTTCAGGGTGTCGGTCAGCGAATGCTGCCCATGCAGCGTGTCTTGCAGGTAACGGGTGCTGGCGGCGCGCTGCAGTTGCAGCTCGCAGAGCAGGGCATGGCAATCCGAAGAGAGGGTGAAGGCTGACATCAGAACTCACGGGCAAGTGCAAAGGCGGAATTTTAACGGGAAAGCGGCGGCGGCTCGACCCTTAAGCGCGAAATAGTGCAAAAAAGCTGGCGCCTTTGATGGGTACGCGAGCGACAAGGCTGACAGGGCACTCGCCCCTGCCACCGGGCAACGGGCCGCAGGAGGGGCACGGTCATCAAAAAAGGCGCCGCAGCGCCTTCTGGAAACAGGTTGTTGGCTCAGCCTTCCAGCCGGGCCAGACGGGCTTCCAGTCCCTGCAACTGCCCCTTGAGGTGCTCGACCTCTTCTTCGAGCGCCGCCAGTCTGTCTGCCGCCGGTGACACAAGGTTGCCAGCGGGCGCCGCGTCGGCCAGTGCCTGCAGATCCACCTCGCCACTGAACAGGTGCGCGTAGCGGGATTCCCGCTTGCCCGGCTCCCGGGGCAACTTGACCACATAGGGCCCCCGCTCGACCAGCCCGGCCAGCACCGCATCCACCTCGGTCACATCGTCGAAGCTGCACAGCCGGTTGGTGCGCGAGCGCAGCTCACCCGGAGTCTGGGGGCCACGCAGCAAGAGCTCGCAGATGATGCCAAGCTCCTGGGCACTGAACTTCAGCTCGCCAAACTCGGTGTTGCAGAAACGGTGCTGATAGCGAGGCACCCGGGCATTGAAACCGGCAGTGTTGACCACCAGACGGCGGCGGATCAGTTCGTCGATGACGGCGCGGATATCCAGCTCGGCGAGCTCGAGCACGGGTTCGCGATTGCTCTTCTGGTTGCAGGCATTGACCAGTGCATTGAGAGAGAGAGGGTACTGATCCGGCGTGCAGATCTCTTTCTCTATCAGACAGCCGATCACGCGAGCCTCTAATGGGCCTAGTACTAACTCCATTTCAACCTCCCTTGCCAAACGTTAAGGCGGTTATCTTAGCCAAGGCACTCCGTGCGTCCAGCACTGAACCGCATTTTTGCGAGCCGAGGAAACCCTTGATGAAACATCGTACAATCCGGCCGCGGCAAGGGGGCAACACCATACCGTTTGGAGGCCAACACCAGGCAGCGCCTAGACGGACTTGTCGACCCGGGTATCCGTTCCCGTCGTCAGGATGCGAACCTTGTCCCCCTTGTTGAACGTGAGCGCGGGATCCTGATCCTGCTTCACGTTGAGCAGTTTTCCCGCCTCGGTCTTGATCAACAGCTCGACCGTCTGCTTGCCCTGCACACTCTGCTGGTTGCCCTGGCGGCGACGGGAGGCCTCGGCCCCCGCCACGGCCCCCACAGTAGTCGCGACTGTCTGGCCCGAGCCACCGCCAAACTGGCTGCCGACGGCAGCCCCCAGAGCGGCGGCTCCTATGGTGCGCAGTGGCCGTGCTCCACCCTGCTGGGGCGTCGCCTCCTGGGTCAGGATGCGGCTCTCTTGCACTGTGCCATATTCCACCTGGGCGCTGGTGCCCGCGAGGGCCGGTGTGCCCATCAGGATGAGCAGGCTGGTAACCATGGATGCAATCTTCTTCACGATGTCGACTCCGATGACGACTGAGACTCGATGGCGCCAGCACCGCGCTTGCGCGGCCCGCCATCTCCATTCGGGAGACTACACCGCCAACCGACATTCCGCACCTGATTTAGGAATAAATTTGCCGATAGCGCTCACCCAATACCTCCAAAATGATCTGCTGGTCTCCTGTTAGCTCCGTTACTTGTGGCGGAGCTTCTCCCAGTCGATATTCATGGATGCCACCAAAGCGCA
>NZ_JALIHH010000216.1:551-1070 GCF_022869435.1 Aeromonas sp. LsrichE-8G | reverse complement strand
TTGCGCCCCGGCTGACTGGTCGTGCCCGCTGCTGATTTTGACATGCTGGCAACCTTCAAATCCTCAATGACGATCATCGCGTGGTTTTTGCTGATAGTCGTTGTGACCTTGTGAAGGTAATCGCGGCGGGTGTTGGCGATATGTGAATGCAGCCGCTGGATCTTGGCTTTTTGTTTCTTCCAGTTGCTGCTGAACTTTACCTTTTTGCTCAACTGGCGTTGGAGCCTTGCCAGCTTGGTCTGATTGGTTTTGAAGCTGTTGACGGGCTCAAACACCGTGCCATCTGACAGGGTTGCGAGCTTGGCGATCCCCGCATCCAGCCCGACCATTGAGCCGGAGGGGTGAATTGGCTCAAGCGTCTCCTGCTCGACCTGAAAGGAGATATACCAGTGCCCGGCTGCTTGGTTGACGGTCGCGTTTTTAATTTTTCCTTCAACTGGCTGGGACTGGCGAAACTTGACCCACGCCAGCCCGGCAGGAAGCTTCACGCGACCTTTTTCAAGGCGGCAATACTTGTCG
>NZ_JALIHH010000216.1:0-469 GCF_022869435.1 Aeromonas sp. LsrichE-8G | reverse complement strand
TTCTTCCAACTGGTGAGCATCCGGTTCAGCTCAAAGGCAGAAGGCAGTTTTTCGCCAGCATCCAGAATGCGCTTTGTCTCTGCCAGCCCGTGATTCCAGACATAACGAGCACAACCGCCCAACTGGCGCAGGCGTTGCGCTTGTTGTTCGGTCGGTTCGAGTCGGAATTTGTAGGCTTTCAGAATTTGCATTTAGCGCTCAGTGTGTAGCATTATTGCCATATCTATTAAGCCCGATTGAGTGACAGAATGCAATTCACTAAAATTAATAAATCACGCCATGCGGCCTACATTTTGCACGTACATTTGGTGTTTATCACCAAGTATCGAAAGCCGATACTGGGGGATCTGCATCACGCCTCCTTCGGTCAGTGTGCGGCAGAGGTTTGCAGAGATTTTGGTGCGGAACTGAAAGAGTGTGACGGAGAGGCTGATCATGTTCACATGCTGATAGAGTACGCGCCAACGGT
>NZ_JALIHH010000215.1:0-2209 GCF_022869435.1 Aeromonas sp. LsrichE-8G | reverse complement strand
ACCTGGCCAGAAGGAGGCAATATCAATATGATGCACGGCGACAGCAGGGTGATGGTGGTGGTGTGTTTGGAGACAGCCAGTTTACCAGCACCCTGTCTGTCAACTTCCACTTCCCCAAGATCCCGCGAAGAACCTTTTTTTATGGGGCTCGAACCGCCACCGGCCTTGTATCCATGGCTGGTCCACGTTGTCTCTTGTCTCTTGTTTCTTGTTTCTTGTTTCTTGTTTCTTGTTTCTTGTTTCTGTGGGCGACCCTTTATGCCGCACTCTCAGTCGCACTCTCAGCCGCGCCCTTGCGACATGACGGGAGGAAGGGTTGGCGGTACTCAGGGCGCTGGCCCCAGGGTGGCCAGCGCCGCGCGCAGACGGGCGAGGCCGATGGGCTTGAACAGGCAGTCGTTCATGCCGGCGGCGAGACAAAGCTCCCGCTCGCGAGGCTGGGCATGGGCGGTGAAGCCCCAGACGGGCAGGCCATGGCCGAGGGCTCGCAGGCTGCGGGTCAGCTCGAAGCCGTCCATCACCGGCATCTGGCAGTCGGTGATGACCAGATCGAAGGGGTGGCTGGCGAGGGCGCGCAGGGCCTCCAGGCCATTGCTGCGCACACTGACGTCGTGTCCCAGGTGCTTGAGCTGCTGGCGCAGCAGGATCTGGTTGGCGTGATTGTCATCGACCACCAGGATATGCAGCCGATGGGGGAGGGGTTGAGCCTGGTGGGGCTGGGGCGCCGGCATTGCCGTGATCGGGGCGGGGGGTTGCTGAGCGAGCGTGAGGGGCAGCCTTATCTCGAGCCGGGTGCCTTCGCCGACCTGGCTGTGAACGGCTATCTCCCCCCCCATCATCTGGCACAGGATGCGGGCGATGTTGAGGCCCAGCCCGCTGCCGGGGAACTGGCCGTGGGCGCGATAGAAGGGGGTGAAGAGCCGGGGCAGCTTGTCCGCAGGAATGCCGGCTCCGGTGTCGGTGATGGTGAGGTGCAGCACAGGAGGCTGCTCGCCCCCGGTCAGGGTGGCGGTAATGGCGACCCGGCCCTGCTCGGTGAACTTGATGGCGTTGCCGATGAGATTGGAGAGGATCTGGCGCAGGCGAAGGGGATCGATCAGCACCCTTGGCATGGGGGTGTCGGGCAGCCTGACCTCATAGATCAGCCCCTTCTGCTCGGCCATGCCCGCAAAGACCCGGGTGACGGACGAGAGCAGGGGCGCGAGATCGCAGGGGGTGGGAGTCAGGGTCATCTGGCCCGCCTCTATGGAGGCGATATCCAGGCTGTCCCCCAGCAGATCCAGCAGACCGTTGGCGGAGTCGGCGGCGATGCGCAGCAGCTCGCCGCTGTGACGGCTGAGAGCGGGATCCTCGGTGGCCAGCTCCAGCATGCCGAGGATGGCGTTCATGGGGGTGCGGATCTCGTGGCTCATGGTGGCGAGGAAGTCGCTCTTGGCGCGGCTGGCGCTGTCGGCCTGCTGTTTGGCCTCGCGCAGCGCCTCTTCCAGCCGCTTGCGGTCCGTGATGTCTATCCAGCCGTCGATCACCCCGCTGATGGCCCCCTCCCCGTCGAAATAGGGCACCATCTTAAATGCGAAAGGGGACTCCCTCCGACGTAGGTGGGAGGGGAATTTCGCCGGGGCGTCAGCCCCGCTGGTTTTGAATGTATTGCTTGATCACCTCCAACGGTGCTCCGCCGCAAGAGCCCGCAAAGTAAGAGCGTGACCAGAGTACGGGTTTGCTGTAAGCACCTCTCAAGTCCAGAAATTCATTACGCAGTCGCCTTGATGTGACCGCCTTTAACGAGTTCACCAGTACCGATAGCTGTACCGTTGGCGCGTACTCTATCAGCATGTGAACATGATCAGCCTCTCCGTCACACTCTTTCAGTTCCGCACCAAAATCTCTGCAAACCTCTGCCGCACACTGACCGAAGGAGGCGTGATGCAGATCCCCCAGTATCGGCTTTCGATACTTGGTGATAAACACCAAATGTACCTGCAAAGCGTAGGCCGAATGGCGTGATTTATTAATTTTAGTGAATTGCATTCTGTCACTCAATCGGGCTTAATAGATATGGCAACAATGCTACACACTGAGCGCTAAATGCAAATTCTGAAAGCCTACAAATTCCGACTCGAACCGACCGAACAACAAGCGCAACGCCTGCGCCAGTTGGGCGGTTGTGCTCGTTATGTCTGGAATCACGGGCTGGCAGAAACCAAACGCA
>NZ_JALIHH010000020.1:0-35608 GCF_022869435.1 Aeromonas sp. LsrichE-8G | reverse complement strand
TGCGCTTTGGTGGCATCCATGAATATCGACTGGGAGAAGCTCCGCCACAAGTAACGGAGCTAACAGGAGACCAGCAGATCATTTTGGAGGTATTGGGTGAGCGCTATCGGCAAATTTATTCCTAAATCAGGTGCGGAATGTCGGTTACAAACTGCTGGGCTCGGCTCAGAAGAAGTGGAAGCGGCTCAAGGGATTTGCGCTGCTGACGTTGGTGGTGAACAACGTGAAATTCAAGGACGGAGTACAGGTCCAGGAGGAGTCAGACAGGAATGCCGCCTGACCCCATACACCAGATTTGACAATAACTCGATGCTGTAGACCATGGCAAGGAAGGTAGTCAGCCCTGCCAACAGCTCCTGACGCACACTGCTACCGCGCGCGGAAATGGAAAAATAAGAGTCCAAAAAGCCGCCGTTCCCTGATTGGGCGGCCATATCTTGCTTTGCCATGACATGTCCTGAAAGTGTGAAGGAAATCGTTTGCGTTTGTGGCGCGCAAAATAGGGTAATCCCCCCATTTTTAGGGGCATTCAAAAGTAGAGGTCATGCGGCCTGTGCCAGACGCTGTTTCGGCGTGTAGCCACCCAGCGCCATATTGGGCCGCTCATGGTTATAAACCCACAGCCAGTTCGTGGCAAACTCCTGTAGTTCATTCAGTGACTCAAACAGGTAATGGCCCAGCCAGTCGTAGCGCACCGTGCGGTTAAAACGTTCGATGTAGGCATTCTGCTGCGGATTTCCTGGCTGGATATAGCCCAGGGTTATCCCCTCCTGTTTCGCCCATCGCTTGAGCTCTTCGCTGATGTATTCCGGGCCATTGTCACATCGGATAATGGCGGGCTTACCTCGCCACGTGATCACCTGCTCCAGCGCCCGTTTGACTCGTGAGGCGGGTAAGGAGAAATCCACCTCGATGCACAGCGCTTCACGATTGAAGTCATCGATCACATTAAACAGCCGCACCGAGCGGCCATCGCTGAGCTGGTCATGCATAAAGTCCATCGACCAGCACTGATTAGGCTGGTCGGGAACCGCCAACGGCTCTGGCTTAGCCCGAACCAACCGTTTCCTGGGTTTTATCCGCAGATTGAGCTCCAGCGCCCGATAGATCCGGTATACCCGTTTGTGATTCCAGCCAAAGCCTTGGACGTTGCGCAGGTACAAAAAGCATAACCCGAAGCCCCAGTTGCGCTGGCTGGCCGTGATACGTAGCAGCCAATCGGCAATTTCCTGGTTTTCATCGACCAGCACGGGCTGATAGCGATAGCAGCTTTCACTGACCTTGAAGATCCGGCAAGCCAGACGGATGGATATGGCGTAGTGAGTCACGGCTTTGGTCGCCATCTCCCGGCGGGCAGATGGCGTTACCACTTTTTTGCCATGGCCTCGGTGATGATCTCTGCCTTGAGGCGCTCCTCGGCGTACATCTTCTTGAGGCGGCGGTTTTCGTCCTCCAGCTCCTTGAGTCGAGCCATGAGGGAGGCATCCATCCCCCCGAATTTGGAACGCCACTTGTAGAAGGTGGTCGTGCTGATGCCATGCTCGCGGCAGAGCTCCGGGACGGGAGCTCCAGCCTCAGCTTGTTTGAGGATGGCGATGATCTGGGTATCGCTAAAGCGTGATGTTTTCATGTAGAACCTCCTGCGTTCAAGGTACGGGAAAATTCTACTTATGAGCACCCTGGTTTTTCGGGGGGATTACCCCTGGAACGTCCCGCTGGAGCCCATTGCAAAAAAAGTGGCGCAATACAACGAAGGCAAGTAGGTCGATTTAGCGGCGCTTACTGATCGGCGTAACCAGATGCTCCTGAACCTTGGGCGCTGCCTTGACGCTTCGGTAATACCAGCTGCGCCGCGGCAAGCCAAACCAACGACAGATTTTACTGACGGAGACCTCGGTACCCTCGGCGCGTAATCCCTGCTAAACATCGGCGACTATCTGTCGTCCTCGCCGAGCAGGGAGGCCAACTTTTTTCTGGCGCGTAACTCCAGCATGGCTTCGCCATAGGCCTCCTGAAGCTCTTTGAGTTGCTTCTCGTACTGCTCGCGGATATCCAACAGCTTGGCGCGCAGAGCGTTCTCCATGCCCTGTTTGGCGTCATTAACCCACTCCTCAATTTCAGAGGGAGCTAAATCGAAGCCGCGAGCCGCCTCGGATACAGTGGTCTTGCCCTGGATGATGTCCATGACCAAAGCGGTTTTGCGCTTGGCGGTCCAACGTTTGATTTCTTCGTCCATCGTAATGCTCATGTCTGTGATCTCCACTCATTATGACCTGAGCAGGATTTCAGTGGGTCCTTACACTTTCTTGTTGGTGGTCATAGGGTGACTCCAGATAACACGGTAGGGGTACCGTTTTGTTATCCGGTGCGAAGCCGTATGACCACTCCCTTTTGTGGGCAACTGTGAGGTGAATATCATCTCCATACAGTTCGTCTGATAATGGCATTCTGTTGTCCTTTCAAAAGGTTAGTGAGAATGCCAGTTATGTAGATTTTTTACACTCTCCCTCATTGCCACTCACTTATCATTCAATAGAAACAAAAATCTGTGTGTTTTCATCCCCAGCTGCGGCGACCCTGCACTGCATTCGCTCAATGAGTTCTTCACCAAGAGAATCAGCAGAGAAATCGAATTTCAGTCTATAACTCTTCTCGCTGCGGTCTGCCTCCCAATATGAAAGGCCTTGGTCAAACTGAATAGTTAGTCGCTTCCCGGAATTAAGCTGAAGTTGTAGCTGTCGGTAGTGGGGTAAGGAGTGGAGGCTGAGTACTTCCCCCTCTAGGCCACAGAATTCCAATGCTTGGCAGATGGCTTCATCCCGCTCCTGAGATGAGAGCCAATCATGCCTGCATTGCCACGGTGTCCGGTTGTCGTTCTTCTGATATTGACGTCCCAAAACTCTGATAGCGAAACTTGAACTGCTGCGTACTCCCAGTTCATGGATCACATTAACCAAATGATTCACAACTAGCGGACTACATACATAACGATCTGTATAGGTGACTTCGGTGATGTGGTCTTTGCCCTCAAAGATGTCATTAAGAAGAACATCAGATACATTTCGAAGATGTTCCCAGAACCTGCCAGCAAAACCGTTGAGGGAGCCATCTAGCTGGTCGGCTATCTCGATCTTGATAAGCTCAGGGGACTTGCCTGGTATCAACTCGCTGGCATTTAGCTCTCGGCCTATCTGCAAGTTTGGCGGACAACCGCGAACAATCAGCGAGCCAGCAGAGGCTAGATCCCAGTCATGCCCTGGAGCAGTAAGGACAATGTTGTTGCTGGCCCATGCGATGTTAGCTTGCGGTCCATGTACTGTGATGTTTAGTGTTAGTTCTCCAAGAGCGGGAATGCTTTTGTGCAAACATAACCCAACTCCGTTAATAGCCAGCTTTGCCAACCATTCCTTCTGATCTTTTGGCAAGGATTCGAAGGTGCTTTCGAGAAAATGCAACTGCACCTGGTGCCCGGCACGCTCCCAGCTATGTAGTTGATGTCGCATTCGGCGAGCAACGGCAAGATCCCACTCCTCGGAGGTCGCAAGGAGATAGACTGCAATGGTCTTGGGGCTGTCATCCTGCGTGATGATTCGTTCAACTGCTTCATGCAAGGTTGTAATTTCGGCTTGGCTATGTGGTCCAAATACTTGAAGGGGGGCAGGCAATGCTAAGCCGGTCAGCCAGGTCTGATTGATCCACTCTAAGGCTGCATGGCGATTAAGACGGTCAGCCTCAAAACGGGTATCAAAACTGAGCAAGCAGTGCTGGCAGGCATGCGAGCAATTACACCTGCTCAGACGTTCGATAACCCGTTGCCACAAGTTTGCGTCATTCAACTGCTCCGCAGCCAGAGTGGTGTAGCCACCGCTACGCAGATCAAACACCCGAATGGCTCTAGCAGTTCGATCCTCTACCCGGATTGGATGGCAGTCACAGCCAAGCTCTTCAGTTTGAATACCAAGTGAAGCGGCAATGGCTTCTCGCAACGCGACAGCAATCGAATAGCCAGTGATATCATCATTGAGAAACTCTCCGCTCAATGGATCTCGTAGTACCAGTTCCAGTGCATCAGTCAGGCAGTCATGACCCAGATGGATATTCTGCTTAATCTTCCAGCTATTGTTGCTGCCGGGGCAGATGTTCTCACCATTATCGTTCTTACCACCGCGCAGTCTTCGATGTTGGGCCTTTTCGCGGAACATGGCCGGGAGATACTGTTCATTGGCCGCAGCAGATTGGTCCGGATAGCTCAACATGGGTTCGGCCTTGCCACACTCGAGACAGATGGCGAAACCTTTCTGGTTAGCTCCTGAACTGTAGTGGAATAGCTGAGACTGTTGGCTCGCACGAAACATACCGAACGCCGGATTGGTTAGATAGATCCAGCGAGCAGGCACATTCAGCCAGGGCGCTTTAACCGGTATATATTGCAGTCGGCTGATGTCGTTGTGAGGATCATCAAAGAAGTCCACTGCAAACCCGGCAGGCACCAAGTATTCATGGATCTGATCGCGCTCAATCGGGTATCCACACTCTTGACAGTTGAGTTCCAGGCCTGGGTTGATGGCCGTATCACTGGCCCCACAGTGTCCACAGCGCCAAGCCTTCTTGAAGAGCTGTAGTTCCTTGACGTTTTCGGCAGAGGCAGGAGCGTGCCAGTTCAGGGTGATGCCAGATGACTTATACACCAAGCCATCCATGACCAGCTCAGCACCAGGAGCATACTCTCGCAGTCCGGTAATACGATCTCGGGAGGCAAGCGAACGATAGCGGGCTCGATTGTCCTCCCGCTGACCCTTTTCATCCAGCTTCAAGGTCTGCATACAGCGATTATCAAAGCTGACAATATCTGTCGGAAAACCATAACCTGGCAAGAAACGCTTATCGGCCAGTTCGCTAAGAAGATATTCATTTTCTATCCGGTTCAGTTGCGCGTCCATGGCTCGATAGGCGGCGGCTTTCTTGTCTTCGACTTGTTGCAGTTGCGTCCGACTTGCCTCATGTTCCTGCAACCATGACTGTGTAATCTCAATAACTCGATTACTTGCTCGTTTTAACAGTTCTGATTGTGGAGTTGAATTGAGAATGCTACGCCGGGTAATGTCCTTGATCGCTTGAGATATAAGATCATCGGCTCCTAGCGCCTGATTCTCACACCACAGAGCGAAGCGTTTGGAAAGAGACATAGGCATCCCGTTATCAAGGAAGAAAGCCCCTGAAGTCATTGCCTTGATCTCTTCGGCCGCGATAACGTGCTTCAGCCAATGAGATAATAACCAGGCGTTGATATGGCGCTGTATCAGTTCAGGGCTTTGCAGTGACACCTTGGGCATACGCATCGCTGTGGTAAATGGCCAAAGAGGGTTATTGAATACGCTTTGGTCATGAGGGGTATTTTTACAAACAGCAAGTGCCAAAGATCTCCCTTCACGGCGTCGGCCTGCTCGACCAGCCCGTTGCAAGTAGTTAGCTGGGTGAGGTGGTACGTTATTCATTGCTACTACGCTGATACCACCAATATCTACACCCATTTCCATGGTGGTTGAACAGCTTAGTAAATTCAGTTTCCCGGCTTTGAATTGATCCTCGTATTTATCCAGTTTGTTTTTTGGTTGCTGGGCGGAGTGTTCTGCCGCACAGAAGTAATTCCCGCCTTCGTTGATCAAATCTGAAACATCAGACCAAAGCGCGCTCTCGCGTAATTTTTGTATTTCTGGTTGGTTATTAAGCCAATCGCGGATGCCCAGCAAGCCTTGATCACCAGAAGCATGCAGAAGTGATTCAGGAGGTCTCGGCATTGTGTAAGGCGCGACTTTCACAACCATCTCCCGATCAGTGCGAGGTGTATAGGGGCTTAGCCCTTCGAACGGAGTATCAATAAATCGCCTTGATACCGGACAAAAATAGGCCTCATGGGGCAGCCGGAAGCTTATTTCGCTCAAATCGAGCTGATAACCATCACCGGAAGAGATCAACAATTTTGCGTGCTGGGTGAGTGCAACCCATGCTTCGTTAAGAATCGAATCGATCTGATCCTGGTGCAAAGAGGGAGACCAATTAAACGCCTTGCAGAGCAACAGAATTGCTCGTGAATGAGCACCGTTGACAGTGTTGACGGTCGGCCATCGCGTGTAGCGTCCGGACAGCTTTTCAGTTTTACCGTTTAGAACAGGGGGGACTACCCACTTCGGGCGGATACGCGCGCCAATCAGGGATTGCCAGCGTCTATCTATATTCAGGATGGTGTTTTCACGGACGAAGAAGTCCAGTAGTACCTTCAAATAAGTACGCCAAGACTCAATAGACTGTTCTTTAGTTGCGCGTGCTGGCCAAGTCATGGGGGTGCTGGTAATTCTCGCCAGCTTGGGATAGCAAACCTGAACCAGTCCTAGTGTTTCCAGGCTGTTGGCTCGTTTGGGACGACGATAAAACTCACGGGCCAGTAGCATCCCAGCTAGGGAAATACTGTCTTGTTTACCGAAGGTATTTGGTGCCAGGCCGTTATAGTAGTCCAACATACCCATTTGCAGCTCTGGAGTGCCAGCAAGATGGTTCACCATGTCCGCCCAACCGATTTCGGCCCCTTTTGATGCGTCGGCTTGTTTCGCCAATAAGCTGCTTAAGTGTTTTTCTTCAAAACGCCCTATTTTTTGTTTGGCTTGAAGCTGTAGTAACTCCTGAAGATCCTGTAAATCTTCCTCGGTAAGTGCATTGGTTGGCTGTGCTTGCAATAACCTATGATACACCAGTCCCCGGATCCGGTTACGTTCGGAGTCCTGTTGTAATTTGACTGCTATGCGAGCAGTTCCTTGGCGGCTGTCGGTAAACGAAATTAGTTTCCGGCCTTGGAAGGGCTTGCCGGAGGGCTCGGGATCCTGCGGGCAAAACTCCAGCAAGGTGCCGATCACTGTGCTTAAGGTAAAGGGAGCGCCAATGCGCGCAGGGCGGAGCAAGCTGCGTCCACTAATTGAGGAACCGCAACAAGGACATTCATTCTGAGTGCTCCTGAATACTTGTAGCTCGATATATTCATCCTTGGGACCATCAAATCTCAGCCTCTGGCTGCTGCGATCCAGATACTCTGGAAAGCTACTGTCAACAACACGATTGGTGATCAAGGAGTGACTTAATAATTCACTATCTTTATCCGGTTCTTCGATATCTGATTGTTCTTCATCCAAAGAAAACTCATCGATTTGTTGTTGTGATGGGTCGATCAGCTTGCCTTGACTGGTGGCCGATGTTTGCAGAAAGCTCTCATTACACTCCTCGCAGGAGACCAGCGGCATAAGAGGTGCGCCGCAGCTGCAATGGGTCCGCTCTTCCAGATACACCATGCCGAATGGCCATTCTGGATGCGCCAGCGGTGTGTTGGCTTTATGTGTGCAGTTACGATCAATACAGGCTCGAATTGCAGGGATAACATTGTGAAAGAGGTGAGCTCGTAACGGTAAAAATGATAGACCTTCGGCATTTTTTGTCCCTGACATCAGGTCGAGCCAGGTAAGCAGTTGTTTTTTAGACAAACCCGAGATTCGTACTAACTCCTGCAGACTTTGTGGTTTTAATTGTCCATCCGTAATGAACAAAGAACGGATCCGAAGGGCTGTTGGACTGGCTTCAAGGCGTTGGTAGCGTAGGGCTGATTGTTCATGCTCACTCTCTATTGCAGCAATTACTTCGGGATGGTCTTGCTCCGTATGTGGTTTAACTTTGTGCAGAGATGGAATGTCCCGATGGCCTTGAACAACATGCACCTGCTCTGGTGGAACACCGCCGATATCAGCAAGGAAATTGCGCAGGTTTTCGATGGTTTTGGCATCCGATCCAAATGTTGCTGAGGTTGCCACAAAACGCACATCCTGCGGATTAACCTGAAAGGCCAGCATCACGCGGCGTAGCAGCAGTGCCATCTCGGCAGCTTGTGAGCCGATATGAGTGTGTGCTTCATCAAGAATGATCCAACGTAGTTTGCCAGCTGATCTTTGTAGAATAGGCTCATCTTCTTTCCGGATGAGCATGTATTCCAACATGGTGGCATTCGTTACAAGAAGTTGCGGAGGACGCGCCCGCAAGCTCTTGCGATCGATTACTTGTCCCTTGTACTTCTGAGCAGATGCCTTCCGCTCATTTTCCAGAGCCCCCGTATAGAGACAGTGGCGAATTTGCCCATCAAAGCCGTCTGTCCAGGCATCCAGGCGATTCTGCTGTGAGTTAATCAACGCATTCAGTGGATAGATGAGCAGTGCGCGGACCCCATCAGGATCTTCATTTCTATCAATCTCCTTCGCCAACTGATTGAGCACCGGCACAAGGAAGCATTCGGTTTTGCCAGAGCCTGTTCCACTGGTAACCACCAACGATTGTGGTTCTGGAGAGTTCAATACCTGCCATGCAGCTAGCTGATGGGTAAACGGATGACGGCTATCGGGGAAATGATATTCCTTGGCCAACTCTTTTGGCGGTTCAGCCATGGCTTTTGCCAGCCGTGTATGGAGTAATTCTCCACCCGCCAGAGAGGCCATGGTTTCATCGCTTTCTTTCCAACCAAAGGTTGATTCGAAGACTGGATCTGCAAGCCAGGCGCCCGGTGTTCCCGGTGTTGCTGTCAACTTCTCATGCAGGAATTGACGTAGATGAGGATTGCCCAGACCGAGCAGGCCTTGGGCCGCACGCTCACTGCGTACACTCAGGTTGGTCATCAGGGCGGAAAAATAGTTTTTTTGATAAAGCATCAGATTCATTTCCCAATAGAGTATGTTTGGGCCATGGCTAAGCCGGTTTGATAGGCTGCATCAAACCAGACGGTATCGAGTTGGCGAGTTGTTCTCAGACTAAACAAGCGCGCCGGATCGGATTGCCACAGCTGGCCTTTTCCCGCATAGACATCGAAGGCCGCCATAAAAGGCCGAATAACTACACCAAGCTTGAAATCCGTCACTGGCAATTTGCTTCTATCGAGCAACCTGTTTCCATACATTGATCTCCTGAGTTCTTCGCGCTCTGCATGACAGAGATCAAGGTCTCGTTGCGTTTCTGGAGGGTTTCGCCGAAACATTTGCTGCATAGCCGAGTTTTCTCCATCGAACAGATGGTCAAGCCAATATTCGATGAGCATCAACGGGTTTTTGAAGAAGAAGCTAACATCCTGACTATTGAGTCCGAAATACTGGTGGAATCCTTGTTCAAAAATAAAGCTCAGTGCCGGTTGCCAGCGAGCTAAGTAGTGGCTCTTACTCTGGATGTCATTGCGGATTGCCTCTAATCGGCGCGAATTTTCAGCGGGGAGCTGCTGGCGAATTTTTGTGAAGGTGCTGAACCAATGTTCTGGGGCTATTAGTAGCCACTCAAAAGGGAGTTCAGATGGTAGGCGCTCGGCCATCCGACTGGAGAAATTGTCCAGAAGCAGTGTGGCCATGGCTAGCGCCAGCGGTTCACGGATCAGAGCCTGGCAAATATCCAGACTGGCCAAAGGCAGGTGATGCAACTTATCTAGGAGCTGTTCCAGTGTTAGCCAATCCTCATTCTCTGGATCTGCAGCCATCAACTGGAGGGCGGTTCTGAGCATACTCATCCGTGTTGGACTGTCGGCTTCGCATAGAGCTTTGCGCAGAGGAGAGAAATCATCCGGTGGGCTGATGGCTGTCGCTATCGCTATCGTTGGTCTGCAATGTAGTTGAGTGTGGTCGTTCGTATAAATTAGCCATGGTCCAACGGCATCTTCTGGTAAGTCTATTTGCCAGTTACCGGTGAATGCCTGTTCGGAAAGACATAATGGTAGGTTGACTGGATCACGCTCTGGTTCGGCTAATGGTAATGCCTGCAAAAGTTCTTCTGCTTCGGTTTGTTCGAGAATTATTTCTCGGGCATTGTCGCTCAAGAAGGCTATGTGATTTTCTAGGCAGATGCGTGTCGAGTATCTTCCGACCTCCAAACTGGCATGCGTCTGATGGCCGTGAATCAGTTCAAGCAAGACGGTGTGATCAAGTCTCGGATGGCAGGAAAGCATTTGCTGAATCTTTGGGATTAATTCAAACAAACGAATTTCTCGCACACCGATATATTTGATTTCCTGTGAGAGGCTGGTTCGACTTTTGAGTCCAATGGTTGATAGTCGCAACCGCCAGTGTGCTGCTCCTTGGGCTGACATCAATATGGCTCTGCATCCGACCAGCTCTCCAATGGTCAATACCTGGTTGTTTTCAAGTGGCGTGTTATTACGCAATAGCGTGACGCCATAAGCAGGGAAAGGCAGTGTCAGTTTTTGTTCCCCCCCCGGCCACTGCAAACTGAGTGGCACAGAGGTAACTGGGCGGGCAGAGTTGCTCTTCAAGTCCAAAATCAAGTCTGAACCATCGTGCTTTGTTTTTAGTTCTATCTCCTCGGTTTCAGAGCGGACCGGCAGATTAGGCCAGTTTACAAGTCGAATTATTCCCTCGAGGGGGCTTATGCCCGGTTTGTAAGTAATCCCTGCATCAGGCGGAAGAATCACAGCACGAGTACTGAGCAATCGTTGCTGATCTTTTCTCCAGATCAACCGACATAAACCAGGCGCCTTCGTTTGCTCAAGCCGCTGTTCGCTATTTTGTACGCTGGCAAAAAGTTCATGGGACGGAACATCACTGGCATAACCACTCTCCTGAACAACCCGTAGACGCGGCGTACCACAGAACAGTAATCCAGGCGTGGAGGTTGCCTCGATGGTATTACCCGTCCAATGGCTATCAGGGAGTGCAGGCACACAGGAAGAAATGTGTACCCTGAATGTCTGACGTTGGTAAACGAGCCGAGTGTCGCCAGCAGGCAGTTCCATCAACTTCATGCCATTCGATAGATTATTGCAGAGCTCTTGTGCTTCACCTTCCTCGGAAAAGACAATTGTCTTGGGGGGAATGGCAACCAGTGCAGAGGATCCTTTGAGCCGAGCATCACCCTGTGCAATCAGGCGAGCAAATGGCGGCGTGTTCTCAAAGATCAACGGCTCATCATGACTTAATTCTTCCCCACCAGGCAGGTTGGCAATATGTAGTGTGGCCCCCCAACGACTGACAATCAGCTGAGCTGAGTCATGTAAGGCTTGAATCAATGGTAGGGGTTTGGCTATCAGCTGATATTTGTCTCCTCGGAGTAAGGCTTCACCTGCCATGTACTCTTGCTCCCCAACACGCAAGACCAGTTGAAAATGTGGTGGTAGCTGCTCGCAGGGAAAGCCAAGCGCGTTGGCAACATGCTCACGATTGGCTTGAGCTTGCATAATAAAAGAAAGTTCATACTGGGGCGGGGAACCATCGGTACTAAGGCGCAGCCCTTTCAGGATCTGAAAAGGTGTCTGCCGCGACAGGGGGGGGATGCTGACTACACTTCTCACAAGTCCCTTGATCAGGCTGGCCGCAGCTTGACTATCAAGCGTTATTGGAAATATATCCTCCCAGTCTGGACACTCTTTCTGTAACTTGCCTATGGGGTCGGACACATCATGAAGCTCATACGTGGCTCGGATATGCAGCACTGCTTTGATGAGGTTATCCAAAAGTTCATAGACGGGCGACTGTTGATAACACACTGGCAAGAGCGCGGCTTGTGCTTCAACAGCTTGACGCAGTTGTTCATCGTGTAGGTTGTAGTGCAACGCCTGCTCGGTGACCATTCTAAGGAGTCTGGCCAGTCCGCCTTGGGCCGATTCCACCAAACGCATCGGTAGGCCACCACTCATGGCGACCAGGCCGATAAAACGTTTGCCTTCGGTTTTGATCGAAGTTTGCAGGCACCATTGTTGATGCCCGTCAATGACCAGATTCCGGATTTTATCGTGGGATAGACTCTTTAGTCCTGCTGCTTCGCAAAGCGGTCCCCAGCGCCATGCTCCACCAGCATAATCACGTTTCCACCATTCAGCCGCGAAGAGGAGCCAAGCAGCAGGGTAGTGCCGAGACAAATGGAACTTGTCTGCATAATTTTGTAAGAGGCGTTTTAATGACTCGAATTCATCCGTCGAAGTTTTGTACGCGAAAAGTGGACGCTCATCAGGATGTTTTAACCCACGTCTTGCTAAAAATTCCGAAATCCATTGGTTAATTTGCACTTTGATTTCCCTTTTCCCGATTCATCATGACGCGCCACAAAACGGCAATCCAAGAGTCATTTCATCTAAAAAAATTACGACGATTTACATCCCCACCATTCTTTGGGCGCTTTGCATCCATGAGGCTTTGAAGGCGAGGTCGTTGGCGAACAGCTTATAGAGCTCCAGTTCGTCTTTGCGGCGTGCCAGCATGACCTCTTTCATGATTTTCTCGAAGGCCAGTTCCCGGTTGATCGGGTCCGGGTTGTTCTGATACTTGGCCTCGAAATCGGGGTGCTTTTTCACGCTATCGATGATGTTCACGAACTTCACCTTCTGCTCTTCCGGGGTCGAGCTCCAACCCTGGAACCACTTCTCGTTAAAGCTCTTGATGATCTCGTCCAGCGGGTCGGTCTCTTTTTCTGTGCCGTGAGCGCCGCGTGGATTGGGGTTTTGTGGATCGAGCTCTGAATCGTCGGCGTCCAGGGTGATGGTGTGATTGAGCTTCACACGCTGCAGGCCGTAGGAGGAGAGATCTACCGATTCGAGCAACTCATCGAGCAGGTCGGCATCCGGATCTTCCACCTTGAGCTTGGGGATCAGGAACTTGAGGAACCAGAACAGTTTTTCCCACGTCAGCATGTCATAGGGCATGATGGCGGCCATCTGGCCGTAGATTTTCACGAACTGCTTGGCCTTGATCTTGATGTCGGCCTTCTCTTCGTTACTTAGCTCCAGCTCATGATTGAAGCGCTCAGCGGCCTTATCGATGATGACGCTAAGCTGCTGGGCGTCTTCGTTGTTGAAATAACGCGCCACAAAATCCTCGACCTCGAACCACTCGTAGACAGCGCTATCGTCCAGCGCGTCCTTGAGCTCATGCAGCACATTGATGTCGGTGGCGCCGGAGAGCGAGGTGGCGGTGTAGAAGGGATCGAACGCTGCCTTCATGTCGTCTACCGAGTTGAAGAAATCGAGGACAAACAGATCTTCGGTCTTCTTGCCCCACTTGGGCGCGGCGCGGTTCAGGCGGGAGAGGGCCTGCACGCACAACACGCTAGCCAGCTTCTTGTCGACGTACATGGTGCAGAGCTTGGGTTGATCGAAACCGGTCAGGTATTTGTTGGCCACAATCAGCAGCCGATACTCATCGGTATCGAATTTGTCACGGGTATCGTTCTCGGGGAACCCGTTCAGATCAGCCTCTGTGTATTCAATGCCATCCACCTCCTTGCTGCCGGAGAAGGCAATCAGCGCCTTGAACGGATTACCCAGCGCCTCCAGCTGGCGGGTAATGGCCTTGTAATAGCGGATAGCCGAGATGATGTTCTGCGTCACCACCATGCCCTTGCCTTTGCCCTTGAGCTTCTTGGCATTCACCACATGGGGAATAAAGTGCTCGAGCATGATCTCGGCCTTAACGTCGATCGTCTCCTGGCTGCCTTCCACATAAGCGCGCAGTTTCTTCTGTGCCTTCTTGCTGTCAAACAGCGGGTTATCTTCGATGGATTTGCTGATCTCGTAATAGCTGCGGTAGGTGGTGTAGTTGGCCACCACATCGAGGATGAAGCTCTCCTCAATCGCCTGCTTCATCGAATAGAGGTGAAAGGGCTGGTAGGTGCCATCGGCCTGTTTCTGGCCGAACTTCTCCAGCGTGGTGTTCTTCGGCGTGGCGGTGAAGGCAAAGTAGGAGGCGTTGCCGCGCATCTTGCGCGCGCGCATGGCCTGCAGGATCAGATCCTGGGTGTCCTCCATCTCCTCCTCGGTGTGTATCTTGCCCATCGCCGCGTTCATCTTGCCGTGGGCATCCCCGGATTGAGAGCTGTGTGCCTCATCGATGATCACCGCAAAGCGCTTGTCGCTCAGATCGCTGATGCCATCGACGATAAACGGGAACTTCTGGATGGTGGTGATGATGATCTTCTTGCCGTTCTCCAGGGCTGACTTGAGTTCGGATGACTTGTTGGCGGGCGCTATGATGTTTTTGACCTCGGAGAACTCCTTGATGTTCTCGCGCAGCTGTTTGTCCAGCAGTCGCCGGTCGGTGACGACGATGACCGAATCAAACAACGGCTGATCGACGGCCTTGGCTCCATGCACATTGACGCTTGCCGGGTAAACCTCGATCAGCTGGTAGGCGGCCCAGGTGATGGAGTTGGATTTGCCAGAACCTGCCGAGTGCTGAATAAGATAGGTCTGACCTACGCCGTGGTGGCTGGCATGGTCTATCAGCCTGCGCACCACATCCAGCTGATGGTAGCGGGGGAAGTACAGGGTGCGTTTGCTCAGCAACTCTTTGGCTGACCCATCCAGACGCACAAAGTGCTGGATGATGTTAGCCAGGCTCTCCTTGGTGAAGACCTCTTGCCACAGATAGGCGCTCTTATGGCCGGTTGGGTTCGGCGGGTTCCCCTTGCCATGGTGATGCCCCTTGTTAAAGGGCAGGAAGAAGGTCGCATTCCCGGCCAGCTTGGTGGTCATATAGACTTCGTCGGTATCGACTGCCATATGCACCAAGCAGCGGCCAAAGTTGAGTAGCGGCTGATTGATATCGCGATCTTCCCGGTACTGCTTCTGGCCGTGGTAACGGGCATTCTGGTTGGTCCAGGGGTTTTTCAGCTCCAGGGTGATGAGCGGGATGCCGTTGATAAACAGCACCATGTCGATCTCTTGCTTGGGGTTCTGCGCCGAGTAGGCCACCTGGCGGGTACAGCTAAAGAGGTTGGCGGCAAAGTGTTGGTGCACAGCCGTACTGCTGCTGGCCAGCGGGGCCGGGTACATCAAGGTCAGGTGGGCATCGTCAAGGCTCAACCCTTTTTTCAGCAGATGCAGTACCCCCTGTTTTTGCATGATGCGGTCGAAACGCTCCAGCACCTTGCGTTGCCAGTCATGGGGGTGATGCTGCTTGAGCTTGGCCAGCTCCGAGGCTTGGGTGGTCTCGAGAAATTGCCAGAACAGCCGGGTATCGATGGCGTACTGCTTGTCAAAATCGCTAGCCAGCCCCAGCACAAAGCCATGATGGGGCTTGGCATAGACAGCGGCCGCTTCGCCGATGCCACTGCCGAGCGTTTCCAGACACTGGCCGGTCAGGGCCTGCTCGATGGCCGCTTCAAGGGCCTGTTCTTTGGTATTGCTGACCATGCATACTCCCTGCTCGTTATTTCTTGTTAACCTGCCAGTGGCCGTTTTTCTTGGGCCCGATAAATGTCAGTGCCCCTTGGGCTTTAAGCTTGGCGACGGCGCGTTCCACGGTGGAAAGCGCCTTACCCAGCCGCTGTGCTACCTCGGCTAGCGTGATCTGCGGATGCTGTTGCAGCAGACTCAGGATCTGTTCCGGGGTTTTTAGTGGTGTTTGTACCCGCATTTCTACCTGCGTTTCTACCCGCGTTTTTTCACTATCCGCTTGGGTATGGATGGCTTCTTGCAGGCTGTCTTCAATGGCTTGCAGTAAAAACTCGATAAAGGCGGAACAATGGCTTTTCTGATCCGATTCAGTCAGTAACTGGTAATAGGTTTGCTGGCGATGTTTGATGACGGTTTCCACCGGCAGGAACGCGAGCATGGGTTGCCAGTGGCTTAAAATCAGGGTTTGCCACAAGCGCCCGATACGGCCATTGCCATCACCAAACGGGTGAATAAATTCAAACTCGTAATGAAAGGCGGCCGAGGCGATGAGCGGGTGGGCGTCGGTGTGCGCTAACCAGTCGAACAGATCGGCCATCAGGCGCGGGATCTGGCTGGCCGGTGGGGCCATATGCACCAGCTGTTCACCGCGATAGATGCCAGCTCCTTTACTGCGCCAGTGGCCAGCATCATCAATCAGGCCATGCAGCAATAAGGCATGTGCGGCCAGTAAGTCGTCGATCTGATGCGGGTGCCACTGCTCCATTGCTTCATAAGCGGCAAAGGCATTGCGCACCTCCTGGATCTCTTTGGGTAGACCCAGCACGGTTTTGCCCGCTAACACGGCGGTGACCTGTTCCAGCGTCAGGGTGTTTTGCTCCACGGCCAGCGAGGCCTGAATAGTTTTAATGCGGTTGCCACGGCGCAGCTCAGGCACCAGCCGGTTTTGGTTGGCCGCCTTCCATGTGCCAATCAGCTCGCCGATGCGGGCCACATGGCGCATCATGGTGTGGGTGAGCTGAAACGGTGGTTGATAGCCCATGGCTAGACCACCTTAATCTTACCGGTCACGGCGCTATTAATCAGAGTGGTTTTGTATTCTTTTAAAGCTTCAATCTGCTGTTCTTGCAGAGACAGAGCCTTGTCGATAACGTCCGATTCTTTTTGAACGTGTTCAATTATGTAGTTTTGCTCTTCGAATGAGGGGAAGCCCATCTCCATGTCGAAGAACATATGGCCATAAAATCTCAGTCGAGATGAATGCAGACCAGTAGAAACCTTATTGTAATGCTCAATGTAGTTTGTTGATTTTAAGAGATACTCTAAGAAAATAGGATTAAACGTACTTTCTGCTTTCGCCCTGAAAACCCCATATGACGGACTTACAATGCCTCTTCTATCTGAGACACCCAGAGCTCCCATCCACGCCCACATAATGTTAAATACGAGGTCATTTTTTTCACAGGTTTTAGAGCCGGAATAATCCTCAGCCATAAACATATTGACGTTCTTTTCAGAACGGGGTGTAACGCCTGTGATGTGCGACACGGAAAGTAATTCCTCATCGCCATTCACAGAGCGCTCATCTATTTCATTGAACAAATATTTAGCTCGTTTAACGATCCAATGCTCCGGGATCTTGCCAATCCACTCCACACCGGAATCTTTCATCGGCACAGTCGGGTCGAGACCTTGGGTCACAGCCTGCTGGATCAGGATCTGCTTGCGCTCGTTAAGCAGCGCGATCTGCTGCTCCTTGATGGCAATCGCTTCGTCAATCTGGTTGGTTTTCGTATCCAGAAAATTGGCGATGGCGGTTTGTTCAATATACGAAGGTAAAGCAACAATTGTTCTCCTCAAATGAGGCCAATATAAATTTCTCTGGATAGTTCCAACACCTTTTGAACAGATAAGATATTGCGACACCATGCTTCCATCACGGAAAAGATAATTGGCATATTTAGGGTTTATCTCTTTAGATAGAGATAAGACTAGGTAGGCGGGACTAACTATTCCAATATGGTTGGATACGCCAACAGAACCTCTCCATGCTTGCTGGTTGTTTAATACGAAATCCCCTTTTTCCACAAATTGATATTTTGATAGATCAAGGCTGGTGACGTTTGTGCGCTTTTCGTCCACATCGCTGAATTTAATTACCCCTCTATCTAGATAGACGGAGAGTAATTCCTCATCTTGCTTGTTGATGATGGATTTTATTTTTGCGATTTTGAATAAAGGGTAGATATCCCAGCAAGATGGGATATCTCCAAAGAATGGATTGCCACTCCATTTATAAGTTTTATATTTTTGCATAGCAGTCAGCGTCATCATTATCGTCTCCTGCTTATGCCTGGGGTAGGGATGTGGTGAGACCCAAAATCTGGGCAATCAGGCCATCGGCTTGTTTTTCCAGCGTCAAGATCTCCTGAGCGACGGTCTCGAGTGAGCGCAGCGGTTTATGGCAGTAGAAGTACTTGTTAAAGCTGATTTCATAGCCGATCTTCACCGATTCCATATTCAGCCAGGCTTCCCCGACATGGGGTTTGACCTCATCGAGGAAGTACTGGTAGATGCTCTGGCTCAGTGGCACCGACTCGCTGTCGCGCAAGTCGCTGCTGCTCTCGTAAGTCACGAATTCGCCTTTTTTGCCAGTGGGGTAGTAACCGAAATCCGGCAGATCGGCCTCTTCACAGCTATAGCGCTCCAGCAGTTCGGCCAGCTTATCGGCGTTGAGTTTGACCACCTTTTTCACCACCTTGGCGGCGGTGTCGTCATACCAGCTGACGGCATTGAGGATGGCGTTTTTATCGGTCGCCGAGAGTTTGAGTTGGTTGGCCTTGAGTGCGGCATCGACCTCGTCTTTAAACTGGTTGAAGTCGTTGAACTCCTGGTCACCGATGCTCTGCATCAGGGTCTGGGCCACAAACAGCAACTGCCGGGCGTCGAGCCAGAAGCCGGTATCGAGCAGTTTGCCCTTGGCCTTGGTATTGAGGCTGATCTCGTTCTGTTCGCACCACTCGAGGATGGCGTTGCTGTGTTCCTGCAAGAAGCCGGGGGTATAGACCTTTTCCTGATAGCGGTCGTAGCAGTAGGCCATCACCTCGGCCAGCGACTTGTCAAAGCGCAGGCTTGCGATGCGCTCGGCGCTAAATTGGGCCTTGCGGCGGTCCGGCCGCTCGACGGTGACCTTGTAGTAACCAAAATCCTCGTTTTTGAACACCTTGCTGGCGATGCCGATCGGGTCACCATTAGCGTCCAGCTGGCGTTCTACATTGCTACAGGCGAGATAGGTGTTGGTGATTTCTTCAATATGCTTGGGGACAAATTCGCAGTTCTTGTTTCCCAGGTTCTTGCGCAGTTTGCGATAGAGCAGGCTGGCATCGATCAGCTGTACCTTGCCTTGACGTGAGTGCGGCTTGTTGTTGTTCAGCAGCCAGATATAGGTGGTAATGCCGGTGTTATAGAACAGGTTGTTCGGCAACTGGACGATAGCCTCGAGCATGTCGTTTTCAATCAGATAGCGACGGATATTGCTCTCGCCACCGCCCGCATCACCGGTAAACAGGCTAGAGCCGTTATGCACCGAGGCAATGCGGCTACCCAAGGGGCTGGTGATGGGGGACTTCATCTTGCTGACCATTTCCATCAAAAACAGCAGCTGACCATCGCTGGAGCGTGGCGTGGCATCACAGCCCTTGGGATCCACTTCTCCCCAGTAATCGGCCAGCTGCACTTTGAAGCGGCTATCGATGACCTCAGTCCCTTCCTTGATGTATTTCTGCTCCGAGGCCCAGCTCTTGCCGTAGGGCGGGTTGGAGAGCATAAAGTCAAAGCGCATCTGGGAGAACTCATCGGTCGACAGGGTCGAGCCGACCTTGATGTTGGCCGGGTCATTGCCCTTGATCATCATGTCGGACTTACAAATGGCGTAGGTCTCGTCGTTGATCTCTTTGCCGTAGAGGTGAATATCGCGACTGGCACCCTGGGCCGGGTATTTTTCTTCGATAAAGTTCTGGGACTCGGTCAGCATGCCGCCGCTGCCGCAGGCCGGATCATAGATGGTGAGGGTAAGCGGCAGTTGATCCTGGATCGGGTCAAACACCAGGTGGGTCATCAGCTCGATCACCTCACGCGGGGTGAAGTGTTCCCCGGCCTCTTCGTTATTCTCTTCGTTGAATTTGCGGATCAGCTCTTCGAACACATAGCCCATGCCGAGGTTGGTCAGGGCGGGCAGTTTATTGCCCTCCGGATCTTCACCGTCCTCTGGCGTCAGGTTGATATAGGGGGAGATAAATTTCTCGACCACATCCAGCAATACCTGTTTGTCGGCCATATGGCGGATCTGCGCCTTGAGATTAAAGCGGCTGATGATCTCTTTGACGTTATCGCTGAAGCCATTGAGGTATTCATTGAAGTTTTCCAGCAGGATCTGCTGGTTATTGGTGGCCGCATTGAACAGGGAGTTGAGCGTCCATTTGGAGATGTTGTAGAAGACATAACCGGAGGCGGCTTTGAGCGGCTCTTCGTCCAGCTCGACGGCATTCATCTCCTGTTGCTGGAAATGGACGTCGTCCAGTACCGCTTGCTTGGTGGGTTCAAGCAGGGTGTCCAAGCGACGCAACACCACCATTGGCAGGATCACATCACGATACTTGCCGCGCACATAGACATCGCGCAGGCAGTCATCGGCAATACTCCAGATAAAAGAAACCAGTTTGTTGTGTACACTGTGATCCATCTTGTTGTCCTGTCTTTCCGGGCTCGCCCGGTAAAAAATAAAAAATTAAGTTCGACCCGGTGCCAACGTCGCATTGCTGACGTTATCGAGGCAGTCCGGATTTGCCAGCCAGAGCTGATATTCGGGGCCGTCGAGATGATGGTCGGCGGAACAGTCCACATTCCACAGGCGCAGCAGATAACCCGCCGTGGCGGCCCGCACTGTGACGTGTCTGACACCGTCTGTCATGGCGTAGTCGAGGGCGATGGCCTCGGGGTACTGACGGGCAGGGTGGGGCCTAAGCGCCAGCGTTACCTGCGTTGTCCATTGAGCATCTACGTCTGGGAGCTCTTCTGCTCGGGCCTTCTCTTCGGCCAGCAGTTGCGCGTGAGCGATGCGCGTCAGTACGAAATCCCGGAACTCGCTATGCGTGCGGTCATAGGCGCGGACATGCCAGCGCAAGCCGCTGTCGACCAGCGTGTGCGGCACTATGTCCCGCACCGTTTCCCCGCTACTGAGCGAGACATAGCGGATGCGTAGGGCACAGCGACGGTAAATCGCTGCGGTCAGTTGGGCGACAATCGCCAGTGCCGGTTGATTGAGGTGGTGCGGCGCCTCACAGGCAAAGGGCAGCATGCCTTTGCCAGAGAAGCCGTCGCCAAAGCCCTGACTCAAGGTGGCGAGGGTACGCAGCGGGTCATACTCAAACAGTGACGCAAACGCCGCGCCGCGGATGTGCACTCGTCGCTTGGCATCGTATTCGATGTTTTGCGGTGCCAGCTCGCGATAGAGCATGAAGTCTTTGGTGACCTGAGCGGGCGCCATGTTAAAGCGAGTAATCAGATCGGCCCGCACCGCTTCACCTTTGAACATCAAGGTGAAGTCGATATGGGCGATCCGCTCTCGAGTCGCCTGTGGCAGGGCCTCGAGACGTTTCTGGATGACGCTGGCTAACATCAATACTTGCACCTGATAAAAAAGATTAGGTTCATCGTAAAACAATCCAATGCGCTTGGAAACCATTAGTTGAGTAAAAAAACTAGATGCAGATGGCACTTCTTCACATCTACATCTGTTCACGCCAGCTGTATGGTCAAAAGTCGATTTGCGCGTCAGTGGTAGTGAGACTTGGCGGCAAGACGGGCATAGAACACCAGTTCAGCGAGAATTTTGAGACGCGCCTCCGCGTAGGCGTCTCTTTTGGCGTTTATTAGCCGCATATACGCCGCGAAAATCAGCTGGGGGGCATCAAAATCGATCCGTTCCCCTCGATACAGGACATACATAGGCCGGGTCGACTCACCTTGCGCTTTGCCAGCAAAAAAACAGAAGGCAGCGGTGACGACCTGTTGCGCCGTCTTCTTTCGTCCCAAGTTCAGCTTCTTATCGCCGTGAGTCACGAAATAGAACACAAAGTCATCCATCAAGCGCTTGGATATCTGAATATCCTTATGGCCAGGTGAAAGTCGATAGTCACTCGTTGGCTCTTGTTGTGGCGGCTTAGCCCAAGGTGAAACACCTTGATGGGCTTGGTAGTGAACCGTCACGTTAAGTGATACCTCTGTATTTTTCATATTTACCTCCGGTTGATGGATGATGAATTACCTCTTCTTTATTACTGGATCGGGCGGTCTGCTTATCGTTATTTAAAACTGTTTAATAACCTGGTCAGTTGCTTTTGTGATGCATCAAATCGCTGCTGCTTTTCGGCCAATAAGGCCATCTCTTTGTCGATATCGAGCCCTTCGACCTGCACCTCTTTTTCAAAGTAGCGACTGGGGCTGAGGTTGTACTCCTGAGTGCGCAGTTCGCTTAGATTGATCATTCGGCTATGTTCTGATGTCTCAGAGCCCTGCACCCAATCGGCAATCAGTTTGGCCTCATCTTGATTGAGGGTACGGCCTTGTCGGCTAGGGGAACCCAAGCCACTGGCGTCAACCAACCGAACCGGTGCACCTTGTGGGCGGGATTTCTTGAGAATGGCCAGCACTGAGGGGATACCGGTTCCCGAGATCAAACCGGCTGGAAGGCTAATCAAGGCCTCGAGATATTCACTTTCCAGCAGCGTTTGCCGGACCTGTGCATCGTAGCCTGGCCGGAATGTCCAGCCTTGTGGCATCAGTAGTAGTGCCGTTCCCTGGTCGGTCAGCTTTTGCATCGCCAATTGTAACCAGAGCCCATCGGCCGCCATGGCCGAGACCGCATCACCGGCAGGAACTTGCAGATAATCGACCCTTGCCAATTCGCGGCGTTGATCGGCTGCCAGTTTGATGCCTAATGGCGGCTCAAGGATTACTACATCCGCTGAGCTTTTACCTATGTCGGCCACCAGCAGTGCATCGGCACGATGGAACTCCATGCTCTGCGCTTCAAGGAGTAGCAAGCGGTATGAGATCAGCCAGGTGGTATGATTAATCTCCATCAAGATGGCATGTTGTGGTCGTAATGCCGAAGTCACTGCGGCCATTCCAGCTGCACCATCAAACAACGTCTTTTGTGAACAATCACCCAACAGGGCTTGATAGAGGCTAATCAAACTCGGATTGGAGCTTTCCATGCTTCTTGAGCGAGTAAAGCCGAGGCAATAGAGCTCCCGGATGGCACGAGCGAAGGCCGTAAAATCGGTAACCTGCTCCAGCCAGCTCATCAACTCAGCTAGCACCTTGTCATCGAACCGATGTGCTTCGGGACTACAAAATACGGCTTCAGGAAGCTGAAGCTGCGTTGCCAGCTTCTTTCCCAGCTCACGCATGGCTTCATATTGGTGTTTGCTGCCGGTGTTGACGATAGCGCTAAATCCATCAGGATCCTGCTTGGCCAATAGACCAAGAAACGAGAGCAGTTCGATGGCGTGCAATGGCTCCATTGCGCCACGGGCAGACTCAATAATCTGAGTCATTTTCAGCAGCATGTCTTGCATCAGGCATCTCCTTTCAGCAATTGCTCAATACAGGCATCTGCCGCTTTTTTCTGTTGTTCGGCCAGTGCGAGCGTATCCATATAGGCCAGGTTACGAGCATGGAACAGCTCGGCTAGGCGTTGCTGATCATGCAAAGATGGCAAGGGGATTTCGGTTTTTTTCAGACTCGAGGCACTGATGTTCTGGATGACTGCGCCAGTATTCATCCGTTCCAGCATGGCTATCCCCAATTGGCTGTTCAAAAAGGCAACTAGGGTTTCACCGAGCAGCAGTTCCTTCTTGGGTCGCAACAGCAGGAAGTTGGCAGAGGCCAGCACACCTAGTTGAGCGGTTGTTTCATCCACATAGGCCGCACGAATGGTACTGCCCCTTGCCAGCAGCACGACGTCACCTGTCTGGAGAGAAAAGCGCGCAATGCTTTTTTCATCCTTAACGCAGATGGGGGTCAACTGGTCGGCCTCGATCTGCCCTTGTTGATTGAGGCAACTTCCGGTTAGCAGAAAGTGTTGTGCGTCCGCAGCATCAGCTTTTTCATAGACACTATTGGTTGCACCAGTGACGATGCAATGACACAGATCTTCGATCGTATAGCTGGTCATTTTAATTTCGTTTCCTTTGTACGATTAAGCGATGAAGTTATCATTCCACGGGTGATGATATTCTGTCAATGATTTATTTCGTACGATTAAAACGATTTTAGGGGCGTTGTGTCATGCTTATGTCGCGGGCCATTGCCAGCTCATGGGTCACGTAGTAGTGCTGTTTCAGCCAAGCCAGATCGGCCTCCCAGTCTGCGATCGCTTGGCGCATGTTGGCCGACTGGCGCCTCTTGGCACTACGGATAAAGGCTGCGATTGTTTTGCCATCTTCTCTAACCGTTCGGGCTCTGCTGGGTTTCCCCATTCCGCCATATAGGCCTGATCTTCAACGAGCGGTAACTCTTGCTCAAAGACCCATTGCAATAATTTCAGGCGCTGGTTGCGATACAGGCGCTTTTCTCCGACCCAGTAGCCCACTGATTGAAAGATACCGACCTTGGGCCATTTGCTTTCGGGCAAACCGGCGTGGGAGGCTGAGATCACTGTGCTTGGCCAACTGAATAGTTTTTCTGGGCGTAGTGGTAATTCAGACTGGGGTTTTAAAGACAAGATGCGTCGGGTTGATGTCGGTCGGGGTCTAACGGCTGAGAATGCGCGAAGTGGACGAGTATGGAGCTTGCGATACATCAGATCCCGTTTGATATCGATGCGGTAGAACAGCTCCCAGTCAGGGTGCTTGCCTGAGTAATGGCGAAGTTCTGAACTGAGAGAAAAAAAAGCAGCGTCATCATACTCTTCCTCATCAACGTGGACATGACGTTGCCAAGTATGATGAATTTTTGCCACCACTTTTATTATCTGATTGAGTGAGCGAGCTGCATGTCTTGGACGCCATGTTGTAGTCGTGTACATGACTGGCGACCTATGACGATGTCGTCGTTTTTTCCCCATCGAATCGATCTCTTTGAACCACGTCAAAGGCATGATATCAGTTCTGGTTAATTCCTTAATTAATTGATATTTCGGTATTTTTACCAGCTATTCTGCGGTTTTTGTTGTGTTGTATTGAATCCGTTATAGCCACCCTCGCTCCGCCATGGATACACGGCCTAGTAGCTATGCTTTGATGGATTCAGGGGATCTTGTAAATCGCCAAACAGAAGTACCGCATGGATACCGCTAAAAGCATCCTGCAGGCGTAGGGCCTGCCGACTGACTCTTCTCGTTCGCTTGATGTTATGGGGTAGGGGCCATCAAGCTGCACTGCAACACTTCATTGTGCCTAGTGAATTGGGCACGGGATCAAATTTGTTAGGCACGAGATAAAGAATGGCCACCAATGAGCAACGATTTTGGGGCTGCGCCCGATAGGATAGGGGTCTGGCTTGGGTTTGATGAGATCAGGCGGTGCCTATGACATTGGGCACGGAAGTGCCTTTTCTAGGCACGAGGCAAAAAATAGTGTCGGATGACGCCTGATTTTTGAATCGAAAAAACTAATGCGACAAAAAGCAAAAATCCCGCTCGAAAGCGGGTTTTTTTTGAATTTGGTGCGTCCTAGTGGACTCGAACCACCGACCCCCACCATGTCAAGGTGGTGCTCTAACCAGCTGAGCTAAGGACGCAATTTGTTGTTTTTATTGATGAACTGTTTTCGAATGGTGCGTCCTAGTGGACTCGAACCACCGACCCCCACCATGTCAAGGTGATGCTCTAACCAGCTGAGCTAAGGACGCATCGTATTCGAAAATCTAATCATCAATCATGGTGCGTCCTAGTGGACTCGAACCACCGACCCCCACCATGTCAAGGTGGTGCTCTAACCAGCTGAGCTAAGGACGCATCACGAAAAGTGGTGGGTTTAATTGGATTCGAACCAACGACCCCTACCATGTCAAGGTAGTGCTCTAACCAACTGAGCTATAAACCCACTTCATAAACCGGGTTGAAAACCCGTTTTATCCCGCCAGCACTGCTGGCGTGGTCGGCATACTACCCATGGCCCCCAAGGCTGTCAACAAGGGACATGCACAAAGGAGACTGTTTGCCCAGTTCTTGTGCAGCCTGTTGATTTTACAGGCGAGCCGTCCCAAAAGTGCGGCTCCCCGTGCCCCTGGCCGCGCCCTATTGCGCCCGAGAGAGGGCGGTGCAGGCTGCGGGGCTGGCGAAGCGGCCGTAGATGACGCGCAGCCGAGCCCCCAGCATCAGGGCGGCGGAGGTGAGACCGACGATGAAGCCTATCCAGAAGCCCTGCGGGCCCATGCGCGGTACCACCCAGTCGGTCAGCCCCAGGATCATGCCGGTGGGCAGACCCAGCCCCCAATAGGCGACGATGGTGACGTAGAAGATGGCCTGGGTGTCCTTGTAACCGCGCAGAGCCGCCGCGGCCACCACCTGCACCGAGTCGGAGATCTGGTAGATGGCGGCGAAGAAGAGCAGGGTGGCGGCGAGGCCGATCACCTGCAGGTCGTCGGTGTAGATCCCCGCGATGGGGTCGCGCAGCAGCACGGTGAGGGCGGCGGTCGCGGCGGCGACGCCCATGCCCAGCATCAGGCCGGTGCGGGCGGCGACCCTGGCCTGATCCGGTTGACCTTCCCCTATGTTGTGACCGACCCGGATGGTCACGCCGACACCGATGGAGAGGGGCAGCATGAAGACCAGGCTGGAGAAGTTGAGCGCAATCTGGTGACTCGCCACCGTCTCCGCGCCGAAGGGGGCCAGCATCAGGGCCACCACGGTAAACAGGGTCACCTCGCAGAAGATGGCCATGGCGATGGGAAACCCCAAGCGGAACAGGCGCCAGATCCGGCTGCCGTTGGGGCGTGCCAGCTGGGCGAACAGGTTGATGCGCTTGAAGTGGGCAGAGCACTTCACATAGACGATCATCGCCAGCAGCATGGCCCAGAGCACGATGGCAGTGGCCACGCCGCAGCCGACGCCGCCGAGTTTCGGCATACCGAAGTGGCCGTGAATGAAGATGTAGTTGGCGGGGATGTTGACCGCGAGTCCCACGAAACCGATCACCATGGTCGGCATGGTGTGGGAGAGCCCCTCACTGAAGTTGCGCAGCACCTGGAACATCACGAAGGCGGGCAGGCCCCACAGGATGGCGTGCAGGTAGCCGGCAGTCTTGGCCGCCATGACGGGATCCACGTCCATGAATTGCAGTGCCAGGGGGCTGAAATAGAGTGCCACCATGGCGATGGGCGTGACGATGAGGGCGAGCCAGAAGCCCTGGTGCACGGCGGGGCGCACCTCGTCCTGCTTGCGAGCGCCGTTGAGCTGGGAAACGATGGGGGTGAGGGCCATGATGATGCCCTGCACCAGCAAGATGATCGGCAACCAGAAGCTGGACGCCACCGACACGGCGGCAAGATCCACGGCGCTCACCTGTCCCGCCATCACGGTATCGACGAAGTTCATGGCGATCTGGGCCACCTGGGCGACCAGAATGGGGCTGGCTAGACGAACGAGCTGCTTCGCCTCGGACCAATAACGTTGCACTGACACCTCCGAGTGGACCAGATAAAAGAGAAAGAGCGGGCAAGAGAGATGGGCTTTTGCCTCCTCGTCCTGAGGAGACAAGATGCGGGGGTGTCATTCTAGCCTGAAAAACCGCCAACGGGGAAGGTCGGCGGCAGATTTGTAGCCGGGATCAGGCGTCTTCGTGATCGCTGATCAGCAGGTTGGCCGCGGCATAGGCCGCCTGCTCGCGCAGATCCGCCGGTACCCGCTCGTCGGAGGCCACGGCGTTGAGCGCCCGTATGCTGGCGGCAATGGCCTGGGGCACATAACCCTGCTCACCGGAGCCAATCTGGTTGTAGGCGATGCGAATGGCTTCACAGCATTGATATACCTGCATTTTTGTTTCCTCGTTCAGTCTGGATTGATTGGGGTCACTATAGCGATCGCGCTTCTCCTTGTCAGCCGGCACCCTTGTCTTGCAAGGTGGCCGGGGGTAACCTGCCGACAATTTTCACAGCCTGGAGAGACTCATGTTCACCGGCATCGTACAAGGGACCGCCGAACTGGTGGCCATCGATTCACTGCCCAATTTTCGCACCCACGTGATCCGCATGCCGAGCCCGGCCTGGGGCGAGGGGCTGGCCCTGGGGGCCTCGGTGGCCCACAACGGCTGCTGCCTGACCGTCACCCGGGTGGAGGGGGATCTGGTCAGCTTCGATCTGATGCAGGAGACTCTGCGCCTCACCAACCTTGGGCAACTGGTGGTGGGTGACAAGGTCAACGTGGAGCGGGCCGCCCGCTTTGGGGACGAGATTGGCGGCCATGCCATGTCCGGCCATATCATGGGGACGGCCGAGGTGACCTCGGTCATCGACACCCCCAACAACCGCCAGGTGTGGTATCGCCTCGATCCTGCGCTTATGAAGTACGTGCTGACCAAGGGCTACATCGGCATCGACGGCATCAGCCTCACCGTGGGCGAGGTGCGCGCCAGCGAGTTCTGCGTCAACCTGATCCCCGAGACCCTGGCCCGGACCAACCTGGGTTGGGTCAAGGCCGGCTGGCGGACCAACATCGAGATAGACCCCCAGACCCAGGCCATCGTCGACACGGTGGAGCGGGTGCTGGCGGCGCGCCAGTAACCACCTGAGCGCTGCCCCCAGGGTTCGAAGAGGAGGGCGGCATCACGGGAAAGGCGCCCTCTTGTGGAAGAGGCGCCGCCCCAGAGCCTTGGAGACTTCTCTATGTTTGTCGTGACATTGACCTATGTGAAACCGCTGGCGGAGATCGATGCCCTGATCCCGGCCCACATTGCGTGGCTGGAGCGGCAATATGCCGCAGGCCATTTTCTGGCGTCCGGGCGTCGGGTACCCCGAGTCGGGGGCGTCATACTGGCGCAGGGCGTGAGCCGAGACGCCTTGGAGGCGATGCTGGCAGAGGATCCCTTCAAGCAGGCAGAGGCGGCCGATTATCAGGTGGTGGAGTTTGTTCCGACCATGACGTCGGCGAAGGCGGCGTGCTTGAGGGAGGCGTGATCCAGCCTGACGATGGCACCAGAACAAACGGGACCCACAGGGTCCCGTTTGTTTTTATCTGTGTCTGGACAAGGGAATTCAGAACAGCTGCTCGTCGTCGGCATCCACGAAGAGTTGCAGGCAGTCGCGGGCTTCATCCCGGTGCAGCCGCAGGTGGATGGGGTTGCAGCAGGCCATGCAATCTTCGTAGAACTCCTGATCCCCCTGGCTGGCATCCAGCTCGACCCGGGTGTGGTGGCCGCAGTGGGGGCAGACGATACGCTTGCTGGTGTACTCGATCATGGTGACCTCCTCGGGCCCGTGGGCCGTCTCTGTGCTCCTGCTGATTCTAGTCGCCACAAGGCGGCGCAACCGCGAGCAAGCGCACGTTTATGAGCGGGCTCAAGCGAGGCAGGAGGTCAGTCCGCCAGGGTGTTGCCTACTTGACCCAGCCGGCCAGCATCTCTGTGTTCAGCTCGGCAAGAGAGCGCAACTCGTGGTTGGCGATGGCCAGACGGGGATCGCCGACCAGCGCCGGGTCCGGCACGATCAGCGCCGTCATGGAGGCTGCCTTGGCCGCCAGCAGGCCGGTGAAGCTGTCCTCAATGGCGAGACAGTGCACAGGCTCGACGCCGAGCTTCTCGGCGGCGTGGATATAGACATCCGGGTGGGGTTTGCCAAAGCGCTCCACCTCGGCGGAGTGGACCGCCATGAAACGGTCCTGGATGCCGAGTTTGCCGAGCACCGCCTCGACCATGGCAAACGGTGAGGAGGTGGCGAGCCCGATCTTGAGCCCTTGGGCCTCGATGAGGTCGAGGGCTTCCAGCACCCCGGCCTTGGGCTGTCCCTCTTGCAGGATGAGCGCGATCACCTGATCCAGAATGCGCTGTACTACCTCTTCCTGGCTGGGGCTGCTCCAGGGGCGGATCCGGTACCAGTGGGCCACCAGCTGATCGATGCGCACCCCTATGGTGGAGTTGCAGTCCTCCTCGGTGTGGAAGTGGCCCAGTTCGGCGAAGACGGCCATCTGTGCCCGTTGCCAGAAGGGTTCCGAGTCGATCAGAACACCATCCATATCGAAGATCACGGCAGTTAACATCTTGTACTCCTGACATAGGTGAAGGGGGGATTATAAGCCTGGTGCTTCAATGGGAAAGGGGCAGTCACCTGCCCCTTGCGCCGGATCACGCAGATAAACGTTTGTTTTTGCGTGGTAAAGCGGATTGCCTAGAACAGTACTTCTACCCGGGCTGCCACCGTCTTGGCCTGCTCCACGGCTTCCTGGCAATCCTGTCCACGGGCGAGCGCCACCCCGAGGCGACGACGACCGGCGATCTCCGGCTTGCCAAAGAGACGCAACTGGGCACCCGGCACCAGGGCCAGTGCCTCGCCAATCCCCTGATAGCGGATATCCTGGCTGTGGCCTTCCCGCAGCACCACGGCAGAGGCGCTCGGACCGTACTGGGTGATGGTGCCGACGGGCAGCCCCAGGATGGCGCGCACGTGCAGGGCGAACTCGGAGAGATCCTGGGAGATCAGGGTCACCATGCCGGTGTCGTGGGGGCGGGGGGAGACTTCGCTGAACCACACCTCGTCACCCCTGATGAAGAGCTCGACCCCGAACAGACCGTAGCCGCCAAGGGCTTCGACCACCTTGGCCGCCACCTCCTTGGAGCGGGCCAGGGCCAGCTCGCTCATGGCCTGGGGCTGCCAGGATTCGCGGTAGTCGCCATCCTCCTGACGATGGCCGATAGGCTCGCAGAAGTGGATGCCATCGACGGCGCGCACCGTGAGCAGGGTGATCTCGTACTCGAAAGGAACGAAGCCTTCGACAATCACCTTGCCACGACCGGCACGGCCCCCCTCCTGGGCATAGGTCCAGCTTTCATCCAGCCTGGCGAGGTCGCGCAGCAGGCTCTGCCCCTTGCCGGAGGAGCTCATCACCGGTTTTACCACGCAGGGCAAGCCGATGGCCTCGACGGAGGCCACAAACTCCTCCTTGCTCTGGGCAAAGCGGTAGGCAGAGGTGGGCAGTCCCAGGGTTTCGGCGGCGAGGCGACGGATCCCCTCCCGGTTCATGGTGAGCTGGGTGGCGCGGGCATTGGGCACCACCTTGACCCCTTCCTGCTCGAGGGCGGCCAGGGTGTCGGTGGCGATGGCTTCAATCTCGGGGATGATGAGGTCGGGCTTGACCTCGGCCACCAGGGCGCGCAGGGCGGCACCATCCAGCATGTCCAGCACGCGGGCCTGGTGGGCCACCTGCATGGCGGGGGCGTTGGCATAGCGGTCGGCGGCGATCACCTCGATACCGAGCCGCTGCAGCTCGATGGCGACCTCCTTGCCGAGTTCGCCTGATCCCAGCAGCAGGGCGCGGGTCGCAGTGGGGCGGGTGGCGGTTCCAAACATCTGATCTCTCCTGAGGTCGGTGGTCAGCAGGGCTGATCCGGGTGAGCAAAAAAAGAGGCACGCATGGCGTACCTCAGGAAGTGGGTGGGTGGGCGCGCTGCTCCAGATGGGTGAGCAGGGTGATGGCGCCGATGATGATGGCCGCCCCCAGCCACAAGCGACCGGGGGGCGCCCAGCCAAATACCAGCCAGCCGGCCAGCACGTTCATGGGCAGCTTGGCAAAATCGAAAGGTTGCACGAAGGAGGCCTCCGCCACGCTGTAGGCGCGGGCGATGGACATCTGGGCCAGTGCCGACAGTACGCCCGAGGCGGCCACCAGCAGCCACTGGGTTTCGCTCGGCCACTGCCATTCAGGGATCGCCAGCATGGCGTTGAACGGGGTGCTGAAGACGAGCAGGTAGACGACGATGGTGTGGGACGACTCGCTGGCCGCCTGATAGCGCACCAGCAAGGAGTAGCCTGCCCAGAAGAGGGCGGCCGCCACCGGCAGCAGGGAGGCCAGGGTGAAGTCGTCGGTCCAGGGAGCCAGGATCAGCATGGCGCCCACAAACCCCGCCAGGGTCGCGAGAATGCGGGCCCGGCTCACCTGCTCTTTGAGAAAGAGGGCTGATCCCAGGGTGGCAAACAGGGGGGAGGTCATCAAGAGCGCGATCCCCTGCCAGATGGGGACGGGGACCGCCAGGGCCCAGAGCCAGAACTGGATGCCGGTCACCGCCAGGGCGACCCGCAGCAGGTGCAGGCGCAGCTGGTTCGTCATCAGGGACTGGCGCAGACCGTGGCGCACCAGCCAGGGCAGCAGGCAGACCAGGGCGATCAGATATTGGTGAAAGGCGACCTGGGTCGAGGGGAGGCCGAGCGTGAAGCTGACATACTGGCTCAGGCTGTTGACGGCGGCGAAGCAGAGGCCTGCCACCATCATCCAGACGGCGCCGGCAAAGGGGGAGTGCCTGCGGGAGGAGGTCATGAGATCCGGATCACGTACAAAAAGTGCGGCGGATCATAACGGCAATCGTTTGTCATGCCAAGGGTGCGGAGTTTGATGAGCCCCTCTCTGCCGAGGAAATGCACAGACATCAAATTTTTTGAATGACTTGAGCATCTATTTTCGCTATCAGGCTTTAATGCCAGTCTTTATAGTGACCTCCATCGACAGCCTGGCTGTTCAATTGACAATCAAATGGAGTTTCACCATGGCCAATATCCTCGTTCTGAAGTCCAGCATCCTGGGCCAGTATTCCCAATCCAACGCCCTGATCGACGGCTACCTGGCCGAGCGCCAGGGTGACACCATCCAGGTACGCGATCTGGCGACCCTGAACCTGCCGGTGCTGGACGGCGAGCTGGCCATGGGCCTGCGTGGTGGCGAGAACCTGAACGAGCGTCAGCAAGCGGTGCTGGCCCAGTCCGACGAGCTGGTCGCCGAGCTCAAGGCGAGCGATCTGGTGATCATCGCGGCCCCCATGTACAACTTCAACATCCCGACCCAGCTGAAGAACTGGATCGATCTGGTGGCCCGTGCCGGCGTGACCTTCCGTTACACCGAGACCGGTCCGGTCGGCCTGGTGGAGAACACCCGCGCCCTGGTGGTCAGCCCCCGTGGCGGCATGCACGTGGGCAATGCCACCGACCTGGTGACCCCCTACATGCGTACCGTGCTGGGCTTCATCGGCATCAACGAAGTGGACTTCATCTATGCCGAAGGCATGGGCATGGGGCCGGAGGCGCAAGCCAAGGGGATCGAGCAGGCCAAGGAGCAGCTGGAAACCCTGGCTTACTGATGCGACTCGGGGCCTTGGCCCCCAGTATCCTGAAACAACAACGCAGCCCTCGGGCTGCGTTGTTGTTTTTGCGCAGGCATCACGCTCTGGCGTCGTTATTCGCGCAGGAAGTGGCGGCAGCCGCTGCCGACCATCAGAAAGACCGCCACCAGGGAGGCCAGCAGCAGGGTGGTGAGCCACTGCTCGGCGCTGGTGGGGACCTGGGGGAGGAAGAGGCTGATCACCAGCAATGTGCAGAGGGTGATCAGGCTGGTTGGTCGAATGAGGCGCATCATGGGTCATCCTTGGCTGCGGGTGGTGAACAAGAGGCTAACCGCGGTCTGTGACAACAAGATGTATCCATACCTCTTGCGAACATCAACGGACCGGGTAGCCACCACCTTAGCAGCTTTTGCCGACGGAGCCAGCGGCATGGGTCGGGTTGTGATCCGGATCCCTATCTGAACTGCTTCTGATCTTCCTGATAGTGGAAATCGCCGCTGGCCAGCCTGGCGACCAGGGCCTCCTTGTCGAGATCCTGCGCCCGGCAAAGATCATCGAGATCCTCGTAGTGATCACGCAGCTGCATGTTGACCAGGCTCAGCAGCATGTTGACATCCATGGTGGCAAAGTTGTTTAGCTTCATGAGGGTTGCTCGTTGTCCAGCAGGTGAAGTTGTTCGATGGCATCGCTGACGCTCTGCAGGTGCAGGCGAATGCTCTGACGCGCCTCGGCCGGCAGATAGTCGGTGAGGGTGTGCTGCCAGCTTCCCGCCTCCGTCTTGAGCTGCTGGAACAGGGTGAGCCCCGCCGGGGTGAAGGAGACCAGGCTGATGCGCTTGTCCTGCACGCTGTTCTCGGTGAACAGGATGCCTTTCTCCACCAGACGATGGATCTCGCGGGAGATCCGTACCTTGTCCATGCCGCTCGCCTCCACCAGTTCCTTCTGGCTGATGGGGTAGTGGGGGCCGAGCACCATCATCAGGCGCCACTGGGGCACGGTGAGTTGGTACCGCTGCTGATAAAACTGTTCAAAGGTATCGCGCACCATCTCAGCGGCGTGAACCAGCTGATAAGGAGGGTAGTGCGCGAGCAGCTCAATGATCTTCGACATATGACATCCTGCTGTGGCGGCTGCATCGGGTGCAGTTTCTCTTGATACTTTGGCCTTGATGATACGTAACACAGGGGCATTTGTCTGACCAGTCACCAGAAAAATGTGCGTTTGCGCACGTGTTCTGTCATCGAATCGGCAATTGGGGTCTCAACTGGCCTGCTTGCCCGCACTCTTTCGCAGCCATATCAAGGCGTTGTGGGTCAGCCAGGCCTCGCGACTCTGCAAGGCGTAGAGCGCCGCCTCGTCACGGCTGCCTCCCTGCCAGCGGCGAGGCTCCTGCTTGGGCAAGCGGCGCTGGCCCAGCAAAGTGGCGGGCACATGGGGATTGACCTCCATTGCCGCCGCCAGATGAGGGCGCGCCGCCGCTTCCCCTTCGCAGACAAAGCTCATCAAGGCCTTGTTGTAAAGCAGCCAGCAGGAGGCTTCATCAAAGCGCACCAGCAGTTGTTGCAGGGCATCCCATTCCCCTTGCCAGGCATAGAGGGTGGAGAGGGGGTGGCGGCAAGCGGGCTCGTCGGCGCGACAGAGGGCGAGCAGGGCCAGGTACTCATCCCGTGCCTGCCCAAGCTGCCCAAGTCGCAGCAGGCAATCGGCTCGACCGGCCCTGGCCGCGATCAGAGGGCGTGCCTCGGGGACCTGCCAGCCATGGCCCGCGTGGGCTTGCCAGAATGCCTCATCGAACAGGAGGTTGGCATCGGCAATGATGCGCTCGAACCAGCCAAGGCGAGGGAGGGGATCGCGGCTCTCTGCCGCCAGCTCGAACCACTGCTGCCACTGGCGAGTCTGCTCGTTGTCCAGGGACGGGCTCTCTTCAGGCTCGGCCTCGTAGTGATCCTGGCCGAGCAGGAGGTTGAGGGCCGTCTTCATCTGCTGGCGTTGACGCTTGCAAAAATCGAGGAAGGGGGGCTCGCTGGCCGTAGCCTGGTGCAGCATCATGGCCATGGGCTTGTCGCGAAACAGGCAGAGCTCGGCCACCAGGCTGAAGCGATAGCGGGTCGCCGGATCGTTCAGGTCGGTCGGCGCCGGCCAGCAGGCTACCCCCTGACTGAAGCCATAGCTCCATTAGCCCAGAGGATGGCGCTTGTCAAACACCTGCTCCGGGTTGTCGGTAGAGAGGCGACACTGGCTCGGCAGGGCCAGCTGCGCGTCGTCGGCCTGGGCTTCCAGCTCGGCGATCAGGTGATGCAGCGCCTCGGCACTCTTCTCGTCCAGCGCCGCATCATGAGGCAGCAGGCCGGCCAGCGGATCTTGCCAGTCGGGGGCTACGGGCCCCGCCAGACGGGCGCACAGGAAGCCGTGCAGGGCGGGGTAACTCATCTCCTGCTGGCTGTGGGTCTGGATCCATCTTAAATGCGAAAGGGGACTCCCTCCGACGTAGGTGGGAGGGGAATTTCGCCGGGGCGTCAGCCCCGCTGGTTTTGAATGTATTGCTTGATCACCTCTAACGGCGCACCGCCGCAAGAGCCCACAAAGTAAGAGCATGACCAGAGTACGGGTTTGCTGTAAGCACCCCTCAAGTCCAGAAATTCATTACGCAGTCGCCTTGATGTGACCGCCTTTAACGAGTTCACCAGCACCGATAGCTGCACTGTTGGGCCGTACTCTATCAGCATGTGAACATGATCAGCCTCTCCGTCACACTCTTTCAGTTCCGCACCAAAATCTCTGCAAATCTCTACCGCACACTGACCGAATGAAGCGTGATGCAGCTCCCCCAATGTCGGCTTTCGATACTTGGTGATAAACACCAAATGTACGTGCAAAATGTAGGCTGCATGGCGTGATTTATTAATTTTAGTGAATTGCATTCTTTCACTCAATCGGGCACCATAGATATGGTGATAATGCTACACACTGAGCGCTAAATGCAAATTCTGAAAGCCTACAAATTCCGACTCGAACCGACCGAACAACAAGCGCAACGCCTGCGCCAGTTGGGCGGTTGTGCTCGTTATGTCTGGAATCACGGGCTGGCAGAAACCAAACG
>NZ_JALIHH010000214.1:67687-68133 GCF_022869435.1 Aeromonas sp. LsrichE-8G | reverse complement strand
GGTGAAGGAAAGCGGGCTAGCGCCGCTGCAACGATTTGGTCGAAATTTATCGAAATATATGCGGGGGATCCTGGCGAGTGCAAACTACCCGATGCACACGAGTGTGCTGGAAGGGGTGAACAACAAGATCAAAGTGATAAAGCGTACCTGATTACCCATGATTAGCAGTCAGTTACCACGAACTATACTGATCTTACGTACAGTTATCGAGGTGCGAGATCATGGCCAAAAGCAAAATCCAATTCCAGAAAGGCTACAGCCTGTTTGAGTTTCTCAAGGACTATGGCACTGAGGCTCAGTGCGAAAACGCGCTGTTCACTTGGCGTTTTCCTAACGGCTTTGTCTGCCCTGAATGTGCCAACAAGACCTGTTGTCGCCTGAGAAGGCGGCCACGTGTGTGGCAATGCAATCACTGCCGTCACCAGATGTCATTGACTGGAAACACT